>NZ_JBHYIQ010000011.1:77583-100323 GCF_042739895.1 Amycolatopsis sp. NPDC059021 | reverse complement strand
CCGGAGCGGGGGCTCGACGTGCCCCCCCCCCCCCAACCCGGCCACGACCACCGCGGGGCCCCCCTCTCCGCCCCCGGCACGGCGGCCCCCATCCCGGTTCCCCGGATCAGTTCGCCACGGCTGTGAATCCGCGCAGCCGCAGGCTGTTGCTCACCACGAAGACCGAGCTGAACGCCATCGCCGCGCCGGCGATCATCGGGTTCAGCAGCCCGGCCGCCGCGAGCGGCAACGCGGCGACGTTGTAGGCGAAGGCCCAGAACAGGTTTCCCTTGATCGTGCGCAGGGTCCGCCGCGACAGCCGGATCGCGTCGGCCGCGGTCCGAAGATCACCCCGCACCAGGGTCAGGTCCGCGGCCTCGATCGCGACATCGGTGCCGGTCCCCATCGCGAGGCCGAGATCGGCCCTGGCGAGCGCGGCCGCGTCGTTCACCCCGTCCCCGACCATGGCCACGACCTTGCCCTCGGTCTGAAGCCGCTTGACGACGTCCACTTTGTCCTGGGGCAGGACCTCCGCGATCACCTGCTCGATCCCGACTTCGCCTGCCACCGCACGGGCGACGGCTTCGTTGTCGCCCGTCAGCAGCACCGGGGTGAGCCCGAGACCGCGCAGCCGCCGGATCGCCTCGGCCGAGGTCGGCTTCACCGTGTCGGCGACGACCAGCACCGCGCGGGCGCGTCCGTCCCAGCCGACGGCGACCGCGGTCCGGCCCAGTTTCTCCGCCGCGGCCTTCGACGCGGCGAGGTCCTCCGGCAAATGCTGGCTCCACCGCTCCAGCAACGCCGTCCGGCCGACCAGGACCGCCGCGCCTTCGACGATTCCTTGTACCCCAAGGCCTTCGACGTTCGTGAAGCCCTCGACAGCCGGCAGGTCGCCGACCTTGTCCCGCGCGCCACGGGCGATCGCCTGGGCGATCGGGTGCTCCGAGGCGTTCTCCAGCGCACCGGCCAGCCGCAGCACCTCCGCCGGTTCGACACCGTCCGCGACGTGAACGTCCACAAGGGACATCTGCCCGGTGGTCACGGTGCCGGTCTTGTCCAGCACCACGGTGTCCACGCGGCGGGTCGATTCGAGCACCTCGGGTCCCTTGATCAGGATCCCCAGCTGCGCGCCACGGCCGGTCCCGACCAGCAACGCCGTCGGCGTGGCCAGCCCCAGCGCGCAGGGGCAGGCGATGATCAGCACCGCGACCGCGGCGGTGAAGGCCGCCGACGCCGTACCGCCCGCGCCGAGCCAGAAGGCGAGCGTGCCGACCGCGAGAGCGATGACGATCGGCACGAACACCGCCGACACCCGGTCCGCCAGCCGCTGTACCTGGGCCTTGCCGGTCTGCGCGTCTTCGACGAGCTTCGCCATCTGCGCCAGTTGCGTATCGGAACCGACCCGGGTCGCCCGGACGACGAGCCTGCCGCCCGCGTTCACGGTCGCGCCCACCACAGTGTCACCGGGCGCGACTTCGACCGGGACGCTCTCGCCGGTGAGCATGCTGGCGTCGACCGCGGAGCTGCCGTCCTCGATCACGCCGTCGGTGGCGATCTTCTCCCCTGGCCGCACCACGAACCGGTCCCCCACCGCCAGCCGGCCGACCGGGATCCGTTGTTCCGTCCCGTCCCGCAGCACCGCGACGTCCTTGGCGCCCAGTTCCAGCAGCGCCCGCAGCGCGGCACCGGCACGGCGCTTCGAGCGAGCCTCGAAGTAGCGGCCGGCGAGGATGAACGTCGTGACCCCGGCCGCGACCTCGAGGTAGATGTTGCCGTCACCGGACATCCGCTCGATCGTCAGCGCGAACGCGTGCGTCATCCCCGGCGTGCCCGCGCTGCCGAACAGAAGCGCGTACACCGACCACAGGCCCGCCGCGAGTGTCCCGATCGAAATCAATGTGTCCATTGTGGCCGCACCGTGGCGCAGATTCGCCCACGCGGCACGGTGAAACGGCAGCGCGCCCCACACCAGCACCGGCGCCGCCAGTGTCAGCGAGATCCACTGCCAATAGGTGAACTGCAGCGCGGGAATCATCGCGAGCAGGATCACCGGGACCGACAGCACCGCCGACACGATCAGCCGCTGCCGCAGCGACCGCGTCGGGTCCTCCTCCTCGGCTGGTCCGGCGTCGGCGGTCTCGGCCTTGGGGGCGGGCAGCGTGGCGCTGTAGCCCGCCGCCTCGACCTGCTCGACCAGCTGCCGCGGCTCGACGTCGCCGGAGTAGACGACTTTGGCCTTCTCGGTGGCGTAGTTGACCGTCGCGGTGACGCCGTCGAGCTTGTTGAGTTTGCGTTCGATGCGCGTCGCGCAGGAGGCGCACGTCATCCCGGTGATCGCGAGCTCGACCTCGCCGGTCACGGGCTGGGCGTGTTCGACTTCAGTGCTCATGACCCATCCCTTCCCCTGCCGCGGCGGGTGCGCCGGCAACCGATGTCGTGGCGACGGTGAATTCGGCGGTGCGGACCTGCCCTGCGTGCTGGAAGTCCAGGAACAGCCGGTAGGTGCCGTTCGACGGGACCTCCGCGAAGAAGGTCACTCCGGGACCCGCCGGGGTCCTGCCGTCACCGGGCTCGCCGTCCGGGTGGACGTGCAGGTAGGCGAGGTCGCCGCCGCGCAGCGCGACGAGATGCCCGTAGGCGCCGAGGTAGGGCTGCAGGTCGGTGACGTCACGGCCGTCCTTGGTCACGGTCGCCGTCAGGCGCGACGAGCGCCCTGGGACGAGGTCACCGTCGAGCCGCACCCGGTAACCGTCCACAGTGGCCACTCGCGACGGCTGGTACGTGACCGGCCGGAAATCCCCCGGTGCGACCAGGTCGACGCCGAGCGTGGTCGCCGCGGCGCCGGCCGGTTTGAAGTCGGCGAACGCGCGGTAACTGCCCGCCTCCGGCACGGCCAGCGGAACCGTCCAGGTCCCGTCGGCGCCGAGTTCCGGGTGGATGTGCCGGAAGCCGGCGGTGTCACGGCGGACGACGACGAGGTGCATCCGCTTCTCGTGCTCGACGTCGAACGCCGTCACGGGTGCGCCGTCGGGGCCGGTGATACGGAAGGTGAAGGGAGCGTTCGTTCCCGGGGTGAGCGTCGTGCTGGTGGGCGTGAGGGTGTAGCCGCCCCTGGACGACGCCAGCCCGCCGGGCTGGCCGGTGTTCGCGGCCTCCGCGACGGTGCCGCTGTGGGCGTCCCCGTGCGCGGTGTCCTCGCCACCACGCACCCCGGCCTTGCCGGGGAAGGGACCGACAGCGGTACCTGCCGCCCAGCCGCCACCGGCGACCAGGGCGAGAGCCACACCGTAGGCGGAGAGCTTCGCTGCTGTGTTCATGTCCGTGTCCTCGCAGCGGGCGCGTGGCCCGCGGGTGAGGAGCTGCCGCGTGTCAGGCGGTCAGCTCGTATCCGGCCTCTTCGACGGCGCCGCGCACGTCCGCGACGTCGAGTTCCCTGGCGCTGCTGACGGTCACCTTCCCGGTCGGCAGGTCCACCACGACGCCGGTGACGCCGTCGATCTCGCCGATTTCCTCGGTGACCGAGCGCACGCAGTGCTCGCAGGTCATGCCGGTCACGGTGTAGGTGGTGTCGCTCATCGGTGTTCCCCTTGTCTTCACTGGCGTTCAGGACCGGACGAGCCGGGCGATCGCCTCGCTCGCCGACACCGCTATTCATACCCTAGGGGGGTAACGTAGTCAACGCACGGCGGCCCCACACGACGGAGATCCGCGACCGTCCAGGTACGACCGCGGAAAACCTGAATGCCGTGACCGAAAACACCAGTGCGGCAGCCTCGGGCACCCGGCAGCCGCACTAGCCCAGGAGGAGATACCCGGTATAGGTATGTAAACGAGGAGCATGAATGCCACGACTCACCCAGCTCACGATGACCGAAGCACCCGAGAAGTCACGAGCACGTGGCGACCGTATCGGTGCCGCGGATCCCCAGTGCGATGATGAAAGGGTGCAACGGTGTCCCGGCTGCGGAGCTCCTGCTCTGCCGATCCCCTGCGACGAACTGTTCGAGCGATTACTGGCGCTCGATCATTCCCGGCAGGCGCCATGGGGACCGCTGCACGGCGTCGCGGTGGCATGCTTTCTGCTCCAGCATCCGTCCCGCGAACCCGTCTCGGCCAGGCCGGTGCGGTGGGCGCTCCTGCATGCCTTCCTCCGGGGCGGGCAGGCCGAGGTGGCGGCCCTGACCCAGCGTGCCCGCCGGCTCAACTCGCACCGCTCGGGCGGGCAGTCCCCGCGCGTCGACGCCTTTCCCGGCGCCCCGGCGTTTCCGGACAGCGAGCCGCCCACGACGTTCGGCACCACGATCGCCGACGTCGCCGGGGACGGCGATTTCCCCGCCGAACACTATGCGGACTCGGTGCGCACCTGGGCGGCGGACACGATCGAAGCCTGGCAGGCCCGGCCCGGCGACCAGGGCTGAGGCGACCTCTCCTCCGAGCAGCCACGAGCCGCACAGCGGGCGTCGAGCCCGCGCGTCAGAGCTCCAGCACGAACTCCGCCCCGCACGCGGCGGGGCACGGCGTCGGCGTGCCACACTTCAGGCAATGGCCCTCGCTCGACCGGTGCTGCGCGAGCGTCGCCACCGCACGCTCGCGGTAGCGGTTCAGTTCGGCGTCCCAATCGACTTCGAAAACCCCGCGCGCGGGAACCCCAGTAGTCATTCTCATCACGACCTTAAGCGTGCTCCGGCCAGAGTGCCCGGCGGAACCGGGCGCTTCCTGATTCCGTTGTGCTGTGCCGCGGCGCACGTAATGTTTGCTACGTCACACCCTACGCCGTTCCGCCCCGGGCAACCGGGATTTCGGTAATCCGGGACACGCCGGCTGCCCGATCGGTACCCACGGCGAGCACCCGGGCGGTCACGCGCGGCGACTGGCCGGGTGCGGAACGGAATCGGCCGGACCCTCGGGATCGCGTCCGGAGTGGCTGCTACTCCGTGGGCTGGGTGAGGGTGCCGCTGACGTAGCGCACGTCGCCCATGCGCAGGTCGTCGCCCTCGAGAGACGAAAGATCGTTGGCGGCGAACAGGTCCCGGACGCTGATCGTGGTCAGCGTCCAGCCGCGGCCTGCCAGGTACGGCGCCGCTTCGGTGCGTTCGCCGAAATAACGCAGCCGCGCGTGGTCGAGAGCGAAACCGTGCGCGCTCCACTGTTCGGAGATGCGGTGCAGGCCTTCCTTCGTCCTGTCGTCGTCGCCTGGTTCCGGGTTGGGCCGGTTCTCGGTGGCCACCCGGCTGCCCGGCGCGCTGAGTTCGGTGATGGTGTCCAGCAGCCGGTCCTGCGCTTCGGGCGGCAGGTAGCCCAGCAGCCCTTCGGCGCTCCACGCGGTCGGCAGGCCGGGGTCGAATCCGGCGCCGCGCAGTGCGGCAGGCCAGTCGTCACGCAGATCGACGGCGGCCACACGCCGGTCGGCCACGGGCACGGCGCCCAGCGCGGCCAGTGTGCGGGTCTTGAAGTCGACGACCCGCGGCTGGTCGGCCTCGTACACCACGGTCCCGGACGGCCACGGCAGCCGGTACGCGCGGGAATCCAGTCCCGCGGCCAGGATCACCGCCTGCGTGATGCCCGCGTTCGCCGCCTCGAGGAAGAACTCGTCGTAGAACTTGGTGCGCACCTTGGCCCCGTCGATCGCCACCTGCCCGACCAGGTCGCCGGGGGCCGCTTCGCCCGCCGCCAGCCGCGTGAGCAGGTCGACGCCGACCGCGCGGACGAGCGGTTCGGCGAACGGGTCCTCGATGAGCGGACGCTCCTCGCGGGTCGCCATCGCACGGGCCACCGCCGCCAGAGTGGCCGTCGCCCCGACACTGGACGCCAGGTCCCAGGTGTCCCCGTCACGCCTGGCGGAAGTCATGTGCTGCCCTGCCCTTCTCCGGAATCAGATCGCGGTTGCCGACGCACGCCCCTGCGGCAGCCGACCGTAACGGACGCTCGCGGCCGGCTGGCTAAAGTGAGAGCGGTGACCGCTCGTTTGCCTCAGGACCTGCGTTCCGACGCCCGCGACAACCGCGACCGCATCCTCGGCGCGGCCCGCGCGATGTTCGGCACCGATGGCCTGGACGTGCCGATCCGGGAGATCGCCCGGCGCGCCGAGGTCGGGCCCGCGACCGTCTACCGCCACTTCCCGGCCAAGGAGACACTGGCCGCCGAGACCTTCACTCGCCAGGCGCTCGCCTGGCAGTCCACTATGGACGAAGGGCTCGCCGATCCCGATCCCTGGCACGGCTTCCGCGTCGCGGTCGGGAAGCTCTGCGAGCTGCAAGCCCGCGACCACGGCTTCATCGCGGCCTTCAAATCCACCTTCCCGCGCGCGGTGGACTTCGCCGCGATCCGCGCGTCCTCACTGACCTCCGCGGCCGGACTGCTCCGCCGCGTCAAGGAGACCGGACGTCTGCGCCCCGACGTCGGCACCGGCGACCTGATCCTGATGATCATGGCCAACGACGGCATCCACGCGAGCACACCGGCAGCACGCATCGCGGCCTCCCGGCGCTTCGCCGCACTCATGATCCGGGCGTTCCAGGCCTCCCCCGGAACAGACGAGCCAGATCTTCTTCGGTAGCAACCGAAACGTCGTTCGACCGGTCGGCGGGTGACAGTTCCCCTGGCCGCGCGAACACTACGTGGATGCAGCGATGTCCAGAATCCACCTCCGCGGAACGACCGGGGCGAGTATCTCGAAACCCCTTGTCCTATAACACTTCCCGCACGCGAATGCTGGTATGCGTCCTCACCTCGGCGGCCTGCCTCCTCACCGGCGTCACGACCGCGGGCGCGGTCACGCGAGCCGCGCCGGCCTGGGAGACGACCCCGCTTCCCGCCGCGAACATCCACGTCAAGGCGATACAGGCATTCGGGCCATCCGACGCCTGGGCCGCCGGAACCCACTGGATCAGGCTCGTGCCGCCCTGGGTCACCGAACAGGTGGTGCTGCGCTGGGACGGGCGGGCATGGCAAGCCATCGGCTTGGGCCGTGCCGGTGACATCGTCGCCCTCGCGGGAACCTCGAGCGAAAACCTGTGGGCGGTCGCGTCCGAAACCACCGGCGCCACGGTCCACCACTGGAACGGCTCGGCGTGGTCCACGCCCCCGCCTCCCACCGACCCGGAAGGCCGGATCAGCCTCAGCACCGCCGCCGCGGCCGGTACCGGCATCTGGGTGGGCGGCAACATCCAGCGCCCACCCTCGATCCAGGCCGTGGTGCTGCGCTGGACGGGAACGGCATGGACGCGGGAGCAGCTCCCGCTGCCCGGCGAGTCGTCCTGGCTCACCGGCATGTCCGCGCGAGCCCCGGACGATGTCTGGGCCGTCGGCCGGACCCGCCCCACAGCCGAGGCGAAATACGACGCCTACGTCCTGCACTTCGACGGCAGCCGGTGGTCGCGCGTCCCCACCCCGGGCCAGGCGCACGATGTCGTCACCGACACGGTGAAAGCCGTTTCGGCGAACGAAGTCTGGGTCGCCGGTGCCATCGGCGACAACAACGGGCCCGGCAGCGAACGCCCCTTCCAGGCGTTCGCCATGCGGTGGAACGGCCAGGACTGGACCGTCACCCCCACACCGTCCACACCGGACGCGGCCCGCCTCGCCGGCCTCGCCACCGACGGCTCCACGCTGTGGGCCGGCGGCACCACCCGCACCTCGGTACTGCGGTTCACCGGGCAGGACTGGGTGGACGGCCCGCAGCCGATGCCCGGCCACCCCCAGGTGCTCGCACTGGCCGGCATCCCCGGCGGAGGCCTGTGGGCGATCGGCGACGGACACGACGCCGTTCCCGGCACCCCCTGGACCATGTCCTTCATCGCACGATCGTCAACCCCCGAGATTCGGGGATATCCGGAGCGCCCCTGACGGGCCAAGGTCGTGGCTGTGAACGAACGCGGGAACACAGCCGTCCTGTCTTCCTCAGCGGAGAGCGGAACCGTGGAGCTGACCACGGTCCTCACCGAGTCCAAAGTGCTTCGCACCCGCTTGCGGGACGCGGGCTTCACGATCGTGGCCGAGCCCGGCGACCGGCCGGACGTGGTCGCGACCGACTTCCGCGAGCGCGCCGCCGTGCGGTCCGGTGCTCCCGTGCTGGCCTGGGTGGACACCGGGTCGCTCCCGGCCGCGATCCGCTCGGGGGCACGAGGATTCCTCCAGGGGGAGGTTTCCACCGGCACCGTGCGGCGCGCGGTGCTCACGGTCGCCGCCGGCGGGGTGTTCTTCGGGCCGGACCTGCTCACCACGGCGGTCGGCGGGACCTGGTGCGGGCTGACCGGGCGGGAAAGGGAAATCCTGCGTTTGCTCGCGGCGGGCCGATCGACCGCGGATCTGGCCCGGCATCTCGTGCTGGCACCGAAAACCGTCCGCAACCACCTCACCAGGATCGGCGGTAAGCTCGGTCAGCGCGGCCATGCCGAGCTTGCCGCCTTCGCCGCGGTGCTGGAGAAGGGGGCGGAATCATGAACACGGTCCAAGGTGAGTGCGACGACCGGTTCGTCACCGTGTCGGAAACACTGGCGGGGTTGCTGGAAACGAAGGATCTCGGTGCCTCGGTGGCGGTCTCCCTCGACGGTGAACTCGTCGTGGACCTCTGGGGCGGCTACGCCGACGCGGCGCGTACCCGGGCTTGGGAGTGCGACACCCTCGTCAACGTGTGGTCCACCAGCAAGACGCTGACCAGTCTGTGTGCGCTGGTCCTCGCCGACCGCGGGGAGATCGATCCGTACGCCCCGGTCGCGAAGTACTGGCCCGAGTTCGCCGCGGGCGGGAAGGACGGCGTCGAGGTCCGCCACCTGCTCTCCCACACCGCGGGCGTCCCCGGCTGGGACACACCCATCACGCTCGAAGACCTCTACGACTGGGACACCTGCACCGGCCTGCTGGCGGCGCAGGCTCCCTGGTGGCAGCCCGGTACCTCCTCGGGGTATCACGCCGTCACCCAGGGCTACCTCGTCGGTGAGGTCGTCCGGCGGGTCACCGGGCAGTCCCTGGGCACGTTTCTCCGGGAGCAGGTCACCGAACCCCTCGGCACCGATTTCCACATCGGACTTCCCGCCACCGAAGACGATCGGGTCGCCGAACTGGTCATCACCGGGACGCTCGGCGCTCCCCCGGCCACCGACGGCGGAGACCCGGAGATCCAGAAGCGGGTCAGCACCAATCCGCCGGCGGGCGGGCTGCTCGCGGCGACCAGGACCCGGGCATGGCGGGCGGCGGAGTCCCCGTCGATCAACGGGCACGGCAACGCGCGTTCGGTCGCTCTCACCCTGTCCGTCCTCGCCTGCGGCGGCTCGGCAGGCGGCACACGTCTGCTGTCCGAGCAGGGCTGCGCGACGGTCTTCGAAGAGCAGTCCGACGGTGTCGACAAGGTGCTCGGCGTTCCCGTCCGGTTCGGAATGGGCTACGGTCTCGCCGACTCGCACACCCCGATCCTGCCGAATCCACGCACCTGTTTCTGGGGCGGTGCGGGCGGGTCGCTCGCCGTCGTCGACTTCGACGCCCGGATGGTCGTCACCTACGTCATGAACCGCATGGTGAGTGACGGCACCAGCGGCACCCTCGGGGACGCCCGTGCGCAAAGCATCGTGACTGCCGTGTACCAGGCGCTGGCACGCTGAGCCCGTTCCGCGCGTGACGTGCGGCCCCTAGGCGTTCAGCACGGCGAGCAACTCAGCCCGGCCCGCGACGCCGAACTTGCGGTGGACGGCCTTGAGGTGATCGTGCACCGTGTGCACCGACATCTCCAGGCGGCGCGCGACCTGTTTGGCCGCCGCCCCGTCCAGGAGGCACCCGATCACCTGCCGCTCCCGGGCGGTGATCCCGTACCAGCCGCCGAGCGAGCCCAGCAACTGCCGGGGTGGCACCGCCCGTACCAGCACGGTCACCGAGCCGTCCGGGGCCAGCAGCTGTCCTTCCGCCGAAATCCACCGGCCGAACCGCACCGCGGGCCCGTGCATCACCGGCGGCGCGGCCGCGGACTGCCGTGTCTGGGTGGCCAGGCCGGTGATCAGCGCGTCCACCCAGCTGGCCGGATGGTGTTCGCGCAGCCGCTCCGCCCACCACGAAGCAGCCGACGTGGCGCCGACGATCTTGCCCGCCGGATCCACGACGAACACGCCCGGTGCCGGCTCCGGCGCGACCGGCCGCACCGGGCCACTGAGCACGTGCCTCCGCACCGTCGCGATCAACTCGGGTGTCCGCTCCAGCACCCGCGTGGCATCGGCCCGGTCGAAGGTCCGGCCGCCCGCCGAACGCAGCAAAGCCAGCGATCCCCAGACGCCGTGTGCGTCCCGCAGCAGTACCCGCAGCTCGCTGCCGACGCCGTGGGCGTCGAACAACCGGCGCATCTCCCGGTCGCGCCGTCCGCCGCCGACACCCACCAGGCCCGCCGGAACCGGCCGCCGCGCCAGTTCCGCCGGCAGGCACGGGTCGTGGCCGGAGTGGTGAAGCCGCATGAACTGGTTCCCGAACTCGGCCTCGAAGTTGTGCCAGAAACTGAACACGGTGTGCCCGGCACCGGCCGGGCTGGTCCCCACCAACCGCAGCGCGTCGTGCGCCACCACCCGGCCGACGGCCAGCGACACCGCCTCGGCCAGCTCCCGCGGATCCGATGATTCCCCCGCCAACGCGGGCAAAGCACGCACACTCTCCCCAACGCCCATCCACCCACCATCGCGCCTGCCCGCGATCACCACAACCGAATTCACCGGACCGGTCATGACCGGCTCAGGTCGCCGAAGAGCGCGAGCGCCAGGTATACCGCCTCCTCCCGGGTGTCGGGGCCGGCGAGCGCGAGCTGGGTGATCAGCGGGATCGCCGCCTCGGTCAGCAACTGCGCCTCGGCTTCGGCGAGACCGGGGTCGCGGTCGCAAGCCACGGCGACCCACAGATCGCGCACCCGGGCATACCGCCGGGCCAGGCCTGCCCGTTCCGATTCGGGGACGGCGAAACCCTCCCTGGCGGTGACCGTGATCAGGTCCACATCGGAGAACGCGACGTCCACATAGGACCGGACGAGGCGCTCGAGTGCGTCGGCGGGGCCGGCAGCCGCGGCGACCGCGTTCTCCGCGCCGACACTCACCCGTGCGCTCGCGCGGTCGTAGGCGTCGACGAGGATCGCGGTCTTGTCCTGGTAGTAGCGGTAAAGGCCGGAACCGGCGAGCCCGGCGACCTTGGCGACGTCGTCCACACCCGCACTGTGGAACCCGCGCTCGCGGAACAACGCCAGCGCCGCGACCAGGATTTCCTCGCGCTTGCCCCGTGGCGGCCGCCAGCCCGGCACCGGCACTTCGGGCACGGACGCCGTCGCGGGGCAGCACATCACGCGCAGCATGGCCTCGGTGAGCATCTCGTCGAGCCGCGGCCGGCCGACCGGCCGCGGCGGCCGCATCACCGCGGCGACCGCGGACAGCACCGCCCGCGCCCGCACCGCGACCCGGCCGGCACCGACGTCCGGCGCGGCACGCAGCACGGTACGTTCCCAGAACGCGAGCAACCGCCGCTCCTTCGCGCGCAGCCGTTCGTCCCGGATCCGCTGCCGCTCGCGCGCATACGCCCTCAGCGATCCCGGCCTGTCCAGCGCGAACGCGACCGCGCCGCCCACGAGCTCGCGCAGCGACGCGGCGGGCTCGCCCGTCCGCGGCAACCGCCCGGTCAGTGCGAGCGAACGGTCCGCGGCGTCGTGGAGCACCGCCGTGAGGATCGCTTCCTTGCCTGCGAAATGCCGGTACAGAGCACCGGGCGTGACCCCCACGGCGGCAGCGATGTCCTCGACCCCCGCCCCACCGAAACCACGCTCCGCGAAGAGCTCGGTCGCCGACTCGATCACGGCGTCCCGCCGATTAACCACCACAGAACAGATTTTCACTCCCTGCGTGTTCGCCTGTCAACCAGAGAGAACGTTCGTGGACACCTTGAGAACGATCATTTACTTTGGCGGCATGCGCAGACGCACTCTCGGACTCTTCCGGCTCGCCGTGGCGGCACTGGCCGCCGCGGCGCTCGGCACGCTGGCCTGGCACGCGGGCCACACTCCCGGCCGCGGGCTGCCGAACTACTTCAGCTACCTGACCATCCAGAGCAACCTGCTCGGCGTCGTCGTGTTCGGCACCGGCGGGATCGCCGCGCTCACGGGCCGCCGGGGAATGCCCGATCACCTACGCGGCGCGACCGTGCTGTACCTGATCCTCGTCGGGGCCGGCTACTGGTCGCTGGTCCGGAACGAACCGCTCTCCATCCCGTGGGCGAATCTCGTCGTGCACGGCGCCATTCCCCTCGCGGCGGTCGCCGACTGGCTGATCGCACCGCCCCGCGAGCACCTCACCGCCCGCGGGACCGCCCGCTGGCTGATCTTCCCGATCGTCTACCTCGGTTACACCTTCATCCGGGGCCCGATCGTGCACTGGTATCCCTACTCCGTCATCAGCCCGCTGAAGCACGGCACACCGGCCATCCTCGTCACCATCGCCGGCGTCGCCGTCGCGCTACCCGTCCTGGCAACGATCGTGGCGTGGGCAGGGAATGCCCGCCTTTCCCGCCACCGCGGGCATCAGCGCGCGGTGTAGCCGCCATCGATGGTGAGGATGCTGCCGCTGGCCCACGACGCGTCACCGGAGGCAAGGAACACCGTGGCCTTGGCGACGTCCTCGGCGTGGCCGAGGTCCGGCCATGGCGTCGCGCTGTGCAGGGCCTGGTTCAGTTCCGGTGCGTCGAGGAGCGGGCGGAGCATCGCGGTGTGCAGGAATCCGGGGCACACGGCGTTGACATTGATCCGCTCGGCGGAGAAGTCGGCGGCGAGCTGCCGGGTCAGGTTCACCACGGCACCCTTGGCGGTGCTGTACGCGGGCGCCATGGGCAGTCCGGCCAGTCCGCCGATCGAGGCGATGTTGACGATCCGGCCGCGGGTGCCGTCGACGACGTCCTGCCTGCGCATCCGGGTGATCGCGGCCTTGCAGCCGAGCCACACGCTCTTGCAGTCGACGAGCATGACGCGGTCGAACTCTTCTTCGGTCTCGTCGACGATCGTGTGCGGGGCGGGCAGGATGCCCGCGTTGTTCACCATGACGTCGAGCCGTCCGAACGCCTGGACCGCACGGTCGACGACGGCCTGGATATCGGCGGCTTTGCTCGCGTCGGCGTCGAGATACTCGGCCGTCCCGCCGTCGGCCCGGATCGCGTCGTCGGTGTCCTGGTCGGCATCGGCCTCGTAGCCGCCGTCCCGAGTGGACTTGCGAATGTCGGAGCAGACGACGTTGGCGCCCTCGGCGGCCAGCGCCAGTGCGATGGCGCGGCCGTTGCCGGAGCTCGAGCCGGTGACGGCGGCGGTCTTGCCTTTCAGGCGAGCCATGGTGCTTCCTTTTCCGTGTGGACGGGATCTTCGTGGTGGTAGCCCAAATTAGTCACCTCCACCGCTCGCGGCCATGTGCGGGATTGCGGACCGTCGACCAGTAGTTGCGGCATGCGAACGGCCGGGCGGCGGATCAAGCCAGTCGCGGGCGAAGTTCCGTCGCGAGGTGGTCGATCGCCAGCCGCGCCCGGCGCGGTAGTGCCCGCGCGGAGGCGTACACGGCATAGATGTGGGCGTCCGGAGTGGGCACGTCCGGCAGCACCTGCACCAGTTCGCCGGTACGCAGCAGCGGAGCGACGTGCCACAGCGACCGCATCACCAGGCCGTGCCCGTCGGCGCACCATCGGGTGGCGATCTCGCCGTCATTGCTGATCATGGCGCCGGGCACCTTGATCGCGGCCTCCTCGGCGCCGGTACCGAACCGCCAGATCGCGTAGTCCGAGTCGTTCTCCCGGATCACGATGCAGTCGTGGTCCGGGAGGTCGTGCACCGAACGCGGCGGATCCCGGCGTCGCAGATAATCCGGCGACGCGCACACCACCCGCCGATTCGGGTGCAGCAACCGCGCGTGCAGCGCGGAATCCCGTTGCCTGCCCACCCGGACAGCGAAGTCGTATGGGGTACCGGCGACATGCAGCGGCAAGGGGGACAGTTCCAGGTCGATCTCGATGTCCGGGTGGAGTTTCCGGAATCCGCCCAGCAATGGGGCGATGTGCGCGCGCCCCAGCCCGATGGTCGAGTGCACCGCGACCCGGCCGCGCACCCCGTGGCGGCGCTCGCCGACCTCCTCTTCCAGATCGGTGATCATCGGCAGCAGGCGAGCCGCGCCCGCGGCGTAGCGCTCTCCTTCGCCGGTGAGATCGAGCCGGCGGGTACTGCGGGTCACCAGCTGCACGCCGAGCCGCCGCTCCAGCCGCGCCAGCCGTTTGCTCACCGCGGACGGCGACACACCCCAGCGCCGCGCCGCCTGCGTCAGGGTCTGCGAGCGGGCCACACCGTCGAAGAACTGGAGATCGTCCAGCTCCGGCAGATCCACGGCACTCATTCCTTTCGTCTGACGCAATAGTGTTGTGTTAAATCGGCTGTTTCTCGGCCATTTTGTTCTTCCTACGATACGACCATGACGACCACCTACCGTGTTGCGGTGATCCCCGGCGACGGCATCGGGCAGGAAGTCGTGCCCGAAGGCGTGCGGGTGCTGACCGCGGCGGCCGAGCTCCACGGGTTCGAGCTGGACCTGGCCGAGTTCGAGTTCGCCAGCGCCGAGTACTACCTCCGGCACGGCACGATGCTGCCGGAGGACTGGTTCGACCGGCTGCGGGAATTCGACGCCCTGTTCTTCGGCGCCGTCGGCTGGCCGGAGGTGGTTCCCGACCACATTTCGTTGTGGGGCAGCCTGCTGCAGTTCCGGCGCCGGTTCGACCAGTACGTTTCGCTGCGCCCGGTCAAGCTGCTGCCCGGCGTCACCAGCCCGCTCGCCGGCCGTCTGCCGGGCGACGTGGACTTCTTCGTGGTCCGCGAGAACACCGAGGGCGAGTACTCCAGTATCGGCGGCAAGATCTTCGAGGGCACCGACCGGGAGACGGTGGTGCAGGAAACGGTCATGACCCGCACCGGCGTCGATCGCGTCCTGAAGTACGCCTTCGAGCTGGCCCGCACCCGGCCGCGCCGCCGCCTGACCTCGGCGACGAAAAGCAATGGCATCTCGATTTCCATGCCCTACTGGGACGAGCGCGTCCAGCTCATGGCCGCCCGGTACCCCGACGTCGAAGTGGACAAGTACCACATCGACATCCTCACCGCGAACTTCGTGCTGCATCCGGACTGGTTCGACGTCGTGGTGGCCAGCAACCTGTTCGGCGACATCCTGTCCGACCTCGGCCCCGCCTGCACCGGCACGATCGGGGTGGCCCCCAGCGCCAGCATCAACCCGGAGCGGACCTTCCCCAGCCTGTTCGAACCGGTGCACGGCTCGGCCCCGGACATCGCGGGCAAGGGAATCGCCAATCCCATCGGCCAGATCTGGTGCGCCGCGATGATGCTCGATCACCTCGGCGAGCACGCCGCCGGCGCGGCCGTGCTGCGCGCGATCGAGGACGTGCTGGCGCGCGGCGGCGCGCCGATCACCCCGGACCTGGGCGGGGACGGCACGACCGTCGCGCTCGGCACCGCGATCGCCGACGCGCTGCGCGAACGATGAGCGCGTCCGCGGCCACAACCGGGAGCCCGGACCCGAGAACCCGGAATCCTTTCAAGCTCAAGGTAGGGGGTGTCCCGCTCGCCGTCCCGGTCGTCCTGGTGGCGCTCGTGCTCGTCGCCGGAGCGCTGGACCGCATACCGCGGGACATGATCGGCGGCCTCGCGGTCATCACCGGCTTCGGGATGCTGCTGGGACCGCTGGGAAACCGGCTGCCGGTCATCGCGAAAATCGGCGGCGGCGCGCTGCTGTGCCTGCTGGTGCCCTCGGTCCTGGTCTACTTCGGAGTGTTCGGCGAGAACATCCTGAGTGCGACGGCGGCGGTGATGAAGGAGGCGAACTTCCTCTATTTCGTCATCTCGTCGCTGGTGGTCGGCAGCATCCTGGGGATGCGCCGGGTAACCATGCTCAAGGCGCTGGTGAAGATCTTCCCGCCACTGCTCGCCGGGACCGCGGTGGCGATCGGCGCCGGACTGGGCGTCGCGCTGCTGTTCGGTTACTCGCCGCACCAGGCGTTCTTCTACCTCGTGGTGCCGATCCTCGGCGGCGGCATCGGCGAGGGCGTCGTCCCGCTGTCCGCGGCCTATGCGCACGCGCTGGGCGGCGAGGCGGCCGGCTTCGTCGCCCGGCTCATCCCCGCCGCGGTGATCGGCAACATCGCCGCCATCATCGTGGCCGGGCTGCTGCGCCGTCTCGGCGACCGGCGGCCCCACCTCGACGGCGGCGGGCAACTGGTCAAACACCGGAAGGCCACCCCCGCCGCGGACCACGAACCGGATGTCCCTCCCGAGGCGCCGAACTACGCGGCCGGTGTCCTGGTGATCTGCGCTCTCTACGTCTGCGGCTGTCTCGCCGCACCATGGCTGCACCTGCCCGCGCCGGTCCTGGTGATCGTGTTCTCGGTGCTCTGCAAGCTGCTCGACATCTTCCCGGACAGTGCCGTCCATGGCGCCCGCGCCTGCTACGGCATCGTCTCCGGTCATTTCATCGCGCCGGTCATGGTCGGTCTCGGGATGCTGTACGTACCGCTGAACAGCGTGTTCGACGCCATCTCGGCGGGATTCGTGATCACCTGCGTCGTGGTGGTCCTGGCGATGGCCACCACGGGGTTCTTCGTCGGCAAGTGGTTGCGCCTCTACCCGATCGACGCCGCGCTCGTCACGATCTGCCACAGCGGCCTCGGCGGCACCGGCGACGTGGCCATCCTGTCCGCTTCGGACCGGATGGTGCTCATGCCCTTCGCGCAGATCTCCACCCGCATCGGCGGCGTCGGCACCGTGATCAGCGCGGCCCTGCTCATCCAGGCATTCCGGTAGCCGCCCGGTGTGTCGCTAGGCTTCGCGCCCGAGATGACTAGGGTGTCGGCGTGGCGAACATATCCCGTTGGTCGGATGAGAACGGTGGCTTGGACTTCGGGCTGCTCGCGCTGCGGCTGATGCTGGCGGTCGCGATGGGAGCGCACGGGCTGACCCAGGTGTTCGGGCTGTTCGGCGGGCCGGACATGGCGCACTTCGGGACGCTGCTGCAGGGCTACGGATTCAGTCACAACATCGAGTTCCTCACCTGGCTCACGGGGATCACCGAGGTCGCCGGCGGGCTGCTGCTGGTGCTGGGCCTGTTCACCCCACTGGCCGCCGCCGGGCTGCTGGGTGTGGGCATCAGCGCGGTGCGCGTGAAGTGGTCGGGCGGGCTCTTCGGCAGCACCGGTCCCGGGTTCGAACTGGAGCTGACGCTGGCGGTGATGGCGTTCGCGCTGCTGCTGACCGGTCCCGGCTGGTACGCGCTGGACCGCCACACGGCGTGGCGGCAGAAGCCGCTGGGCTTCGCGGTGGGCGGGCTAGTCATTTCCGTCTGCGCGGCCGTCGCGGTCGGTTCGCTGTTCTAGCCCGTACCGGGACCTTCAGCTTCTTTCGCCGGTGTCGATCCGCTGGGTACCGATGACGGCGAGCAGGTCGAGGGCGTCGGCGCTCTCGGTGCCGAGCGCCGGGGTGAACCAGAGCAGGCGCTGGCGGCCGTCCTCGCTGAACAGGTTGAGGCAGTTGACCTCGAGCAGGCCGAGCACCGGGTGGTCGAGGCGTTTGCGGTCGTCCCTGCGGAAGGCGACGTCGTGCTCGGCCCAGAGCCCGGCGAACTCGGGCGAGCGCCGCAGCAGTTCGTCGATCATCGCACTTGCCTCGGTGTCCTTGGCGTCGCGGCGGGCCGCGGCGGCCCGCAGGTCGGCGGCGAAGGCGCGGGACTGCGTCCGGTGGTCCTCCTCCGGATACAGGCGCCGGGCTTCGGGGTCGGTGAACCAGCGGTAGACGAAGCTGGCCTGCTTGCCTCGGTAGCCGGACTGGTCGCCGAGGAGTGCGACGGCGAGCGGGTTCTGGACGAGGGTCACGTGCAGGTCGGTGATGACCTGCGCCGGTGTCGACGTCAGCCGGGTGAGCAGGTCCATCATGCCGGGATGGACGTGGGAAGTGGCCCCGGTCGGTGCCGGCACGGGGCGATCGGCGAGATGGAAGAGGTGGTCGCGCTCGTCGTGGGTGAGCCGCAGGGCGCGGGCGAGCGCGGCGAGCATCTGTTCCGAGGGCTGCGAGCCGGCACCGCGCTCGAGCTCGTTGTAGTAGTCGACCGAAGCGCCGGCCAGCTGGGCGACCTCCTCGCGGCGCAGCCCGGCGACCCGCCGTCGTGGCCCGGCCGCCAGGCCGACGTCCCCGGGACGGATGCGCTCGCGCCGTGAGCGCAGGAAGGCACCCAGCTCGGCGTACTTCGCGGAAGTCATGACTCCAGTGTGCGTCCGATCGGGCCGCGGGACACAGGGGATGTCATCCCCTGGCTCCCCGCGACGGAGGCGCGCATCGTGGTCGGCATGATCACTACCGAAACCACTCCCGCGGCCCGGCGGGCCGCCATCGTGACCGGAGGCTCCCGCGGCATCGGCCGCGCCGTGGCCGAGAAGCTCGCCGCCGACGGGCTGGCCGTGGCCGTCAACTACGCCGGCAACACCGCGGCCGCGGAGGAGACGGTCGCCGCGATCACCGCGGCGGGCGGCACGGCGATCGCGGTCAAGGCCGACGTCGCCGACGAGCACGCGGTGGCCGCGCTCTTCGATCGCGCCGAGGCCGAGTTCGGCGGCGTCGACGTCGTCGTGAACTCCGCCGGGCGGCTGGCGCTCTCCCCGATCGCGGACCTCGACCTCGGCGTGCTGGACGCGGTGCACCGCACCAACATCCGCGGCACCTTCGTCGTGGCCCAGCAGGCGGCCCGGCGCCTGCGCCCCGGCGGTTCCTTCGTCGGGTTCTCCACCACGATCGTCGGCACGCAGTTCCCCACCTACGGCGCCTACGCCGCCAGCAAGGCCGCGGTCGAGGGCCTCACCCTGATCCTGGCCCGCGAGCTGCGCGGGCGCGACGTCACGGTCAACACCGTCGCCCCCGGCCCGACCGCCACCGAGCTGTTCCTGGACGGCAAAACCCCGGAGCAGGTCGACGCGCTCGCCAAAACTCCGCCGCTGGAACGCCTCGGCACTCCCGGCGACATCGCGAACGTCGTCGCCTTCCTCGCCAGTCCCGCCGGTCATTGGGTCAACGGGCAGACGTTGCGCGCGAACGGCGGCATGGCCTGACAGTCAGGGTAGCCGGGCCCCGGCCCGCGCCAGGGGCGGCTTCCTCCACTGTGGACAGTGCTCGGTCAGCCGGTGGTCTTCCGCGCCACCCCGCCGTAGAGCTGCACATTGGCGTTCGGATCGTCGGACATGTCGCCCCGCCCGCCCGGCCGCCACAGCGCGCAGCCGACCAGGCCCGGCTCGATCATCGCGAAGTCCCCGAACATCGCCTCGACCTCGTGGTAGCCGCGCGTGGTCGCCTGGTCGTTCCCCCTCGCCCGGTTGAACGTGCCGACCGCGCTGTTGATCCGGTCGCTGTCCTCGGCACTGACCAGATGCGAGATCGCCAGGTAGCTGCCGGCCGGGATACGGCGCCGGTACCGCGCGAGCAGCGCCTGTGGATCACTTTCGTCGGGGATCCAGTGCAGCAGCGCCACCATCAGCAGGCCGATCGGCTCGTCCATGCGCAGCAGCCTGCGCGCCTGCGGACTGTCGAAGATCCCGTCCGGGTCGGTGAAATCCGCGTGCACGATGGCGGCGTTTTCGTTGTCACGCAACAATATCTCGCTGTGGGCGACGGCGATCGGGTCACGGTCGACATAGACCACCCTGGACCGCGGGTCGATCTCCTCGGCGACCTGGTGCACGTTGCCCACGGTCGGGATGCCCGAGCCGATATCGAGGAACTGCCGGACGCCCAGGTCCATCAGCGCGCGGACGACCCGGCCGAGGAACGCGCGGTTGACCCTGGCGACGTCCCGGATACCGGGCATGATCTTCTCCGCCATCGCCGCGGCGTCCCGGTCGGCCTGGAAATTGTGCGCGCCCCCCAGCAGATAGTCGTAGGTCCGGGAACCACTCGGCGTCGTCGTGTCGATTCCGGGGGGAACCCAGTCCTGGTCCTGACGTGGCGTCGTCACCGCGCACCTCTCTCGTCTCGGATCGGAAAGCCTACTCACTCCCCCGCACCCTTGACTGGTCCATCGGTGTGACGGCGCATCAGCCGATGGGGTGCTGTTGTCATGCACCGTTCGGCGCCTAAGGTGGCAAACCTCCTTTCAGAAGCGGAGGAGAGGGAAATGAACGTCCCGGTCGCGCCGGACCGCTGGATTCTTCTGGGGCACACCCCGTCGATGTTGCGCCATCGCGCCGGGTTCACTTCTTCCCTACGCGCGCACGGCGATGTCGTGCGGATCTTCCTCGGCCCGCTGGAAACCTATTTCCTGACCAACCCCGAGCTGGTGAATCGCGTACTCGTCACCGAAGGGACCAGCTTCTCGAAAGGCATTGTCTTCGACCGTTTCCGGCCGTTCATGGGAAACGGTCTCGTCATGTCGGAGGGCGCCTTCCACCTGCGGCAGCGCAGACTGGTGCAACCCGCTTTCCACCGCACCCGGCTCGCCGGATACGCCGGCACGATGGTGCGGGCCACCGCGGAACTGACCGGCACCTGGCGCGCGGGCGAGGTCCGCCGGTTCGACACCGACATGCAACGGCTGGCCATCACCGTCGTCGGGGAAACGCTCTTCAGCACCGAACTGGGACGGCGTGCCATCGCGGAGGCACGCCGGTCGATCCCGGTGGTACTCAAGGAAGGGATGATCCGGGCGCTCTCACCGAGATTCCTCGAACACGTCCCGATCGTCCCCGCCAACCGGCGCTTCGACCGGGCCGTCGAGCGGCTACGGGGGATCGTGCGGGAAGTCATCACCGCCTGGCGTGCCACGGGAGAGGATCATGGTGACCTGCTGTCCATGCTGATGCTGGCCAGGGACGAGGACACCGGCGAGGCCATGACCGATAGCCAGGTCTACGACGAGGTCATCACCCTGCTCACCGCGGGCAGCGAAACCAGCGCCGTCGCACTGGCGTGGTTCTTCCACGAGCTGGCGCGGAACCCGGCCGTCGAGCGGCGGGCACGGGCCGAAGTGGACCGGGTGCTGGCCGGACGCGCGGCGACGTTCGCCGACGTCGCGAAGCTCGAGTACCTCCGCCGGATCGTCGACGAGGTCCTGCGGATGTACCCGATCTGGATTCTCATGCGACGGG
The DNA here is from genome assembly GCF_042739895.1 of Amycolatopsis sp. NPDC059021. Lineage (NCBI taxonomy): Bacteria > Bacillati > Actinomycetota > Actinomycetes > Pseudonocardiales > Pseudonocardiaceae > Amycolatopsis > Amycolatopsis sp. NPDC059021. The sequence goes on along the minus strand of NZ_JBHYIQ010000011.1, from coordinate 79,188 downwards.
CGCTGAAAGACGTCGAACTCGGCGGAGTACGGTTGCCTGCGGGCACGGAGGTCATGTTCAGCCCGTATTCGTTGCACTTCGACCCGAGGTTCCATGAAGACCCGGAGCGATTCGATCCCGATCGCTGGCTGCCCGAGCGGGCCGCGCGCATTCCGAGGGGCGCGTACGTCCCGTTCGGCGCGGGCGGTCGGCAGTGCATCGGGAAAGCCTTTGCCCACACCGAAATCACGCTTGTCGCCGCCACCATCCTGGCCGGCTGGGACGTGGTCCCGGTACCGGGCGTGCCGGTGCGCACCACGGTCACCTCGGCCGCTTATCCCACCCGGATGCCGATGACGGTGACACCGCGGCGGGCGCGTTGACCGACATCGAAAACCGAAAACACTAGTTCATTTCGGAGGTAAATTTCCGTGGACGAATCCCGCAGGGGGACGAAACGTGCCTCGAACCGTCGCCGGCGTGCGGTCGCTCTCACGGTGGTGGCACTCGGGTTCCTGCTGGTGCCGGCGCCCGCCAGGGCCGACGGCGCGAGCTGTCAGGAGCTGTACTTCCCGGTGACGCTCGTGACGCTCCCGCAGACGATGCACGGCACACTGTGCGTCCCGCCCGGCGGTGCGAACACGGTGCAGGTGCTCATTCCCGGTGGCACGTACAACAGTTCGTACTGGGACATCGGGTACCAGCCGGAAATCCGGTCCTACCGCCTGGCGATGAACAACGCCGGTTACGCCACCCTCGCCCTCGACCGGCTCGGCACCGCGCGCAGCACCACGCCGCCGAGCGCGCTGCTGACGACGATCACCGAAGCGGCCGTGGTGCACCAGGTGATCCAGGCCGTCCGGTCCGGTGCGCAGGGGCCGGGCTTCGGCAAGGTGATCCTGGGCGGGCACTCGTTCGGCTCCGGCACCGCCAGCATCGAAGCGGCCACCTTCCACGACGTCGACGCCGTACTCGTCACGGGCCTGGCACACCGGCTGAACCTCGCGGGCACGACCGCGGTCTTCGCCGCCACCTACCCGGCTGCGCTCGATCCCCGGTTCTCCGGTGGTGGCTACGACGTCGGCTACCTGACCACACAGCCGGATACGCGGTACTCGATCTTCCACACGCCGGGACCGAGGGTGGACGGCGCGGTCGCCTTCGACGAGGCGACGAGGGACACCTCGGCGTACGAACAGGCCGCGGATCTCTTCCCCATCGGCATCATCGCCCCCTACTCGCTGCTGATCGACAAGCCGGTCATGATCGCGCTCGGCCAGGACACGGTCTTCTGTGGACTGCTGGCCACCGACTGCTCGTCGGCCGACGGGATCAGGAACTCCGAAGCGCCGTACTACAGCTCCGGCGCGGATCTGACCGCCTATGCGCTGCAGGGCTACGGGCACGCGATCAACTACGCGCCCAACGCGCCCGACTACTTCCAGGCCGTCATAGCGTGGGCCGACCGCACGGTCGGCCACTGATCGGCCGTCGCGCGAGTTTCCCTCCCCTCGAAGAACTTCGACTGTCAGGATTCCTTGACACCCGGGCCCGGGGCAAAGAAAACAGACACCCAGAGAGCCGCCTAGCCCCCAACCCCCCCACAGGGCCCCGGGGTGACGCACA
>NZ_JBHYIQ010000011.1:70339-77573 GCF_042739895.1 Amycolatopsis sp. NPDC059021 | reverse complement strand
TCTCCCGCGCGCCTGCTTCTCCCCCCGCCACCAGAACTATCCGCTTGTCCTGGATCCCCGCGCGCGGCCCCGCTACTTAACACACCCCCCACAGCATGAGCGCCGAAGAGCCGTCAGCCACCGCACTGGCCGCGGAGGTCACGAACAAGGACCCCGCCGTGGGGCTGCAGGCGGTCGCCGCCCTGCGGCGGCTGCTGGACGAACTGGAACGCCTGCACGTGGACAACGCCCGAGACCAGGGCTGGACATGGCAGCACATCGCGGCGGCGTTGCGGGTCAGCAGACAGGCAGTGCACGAGAAGCACGCGACCCGGCGCAAACTGACCGGGGAGGAGAACTGAATCATGCTGGAGCAACTCACCGAACAGGCGAAACAAGCCGTCAAGGCGGCCGAGGACGAGGCTGCCGCGCTGGGGCACGATCACCTCGGGACCGAACATCTGCTGCTCGGACTGGCCGGCACCGAGGGCCTGGCCAGTGACCTGCTGCGCGAGCACGGCGTCGAGGCGCGGCGGGTGCGCGAGGAGATCGTCCGGCTGCGGAACGGGAAGGAGGACGCCGCGACCAGAGACCAGGCGGCGAAGGACGTCCTGTCCTCGATCGGTATCGACGTCGCCGAGATCCAGCGCCGGGCCGACGACAATTTCGGCCCCGGTGCCTTCAGGTTCGCCCGGCCGGCCTTCACCCGCCGCACCGAAATCGTCTTCGAACGCACGGTGCGGGAGACACAGGCGCTCGGACACCAGCACATCGACACCGGGCACCTGCTGGCCGGCCTGCTCGCCGAGCACGAAGGAGCCGCGATCGGCATCCTCGCGCACCTGGGCGTGCAGACCGTCACCCTTTATCGCGCCGTCCGCGCCCGGGTCGCCCAGTAGGTCCGCGGATTCAGTTTCGGCTCAGCACCGGATCAGGGCACCGGTTCATCCTCTTCGAACGGCCCTATCTCCTCGGGAGGGAGTGGTGATGCGAAATGTCCCCCAGTCGTGCCGCGACCCTGGCCGCCACGCTCGGCGCCGCCGTGGTGTGCGCGGTGGCGGCCGGCCCGGCCGACGCCGTCACGGCGTCGCCGGCCGGTTTCACCATCGTCAACGCGGCTTCCTTCGAAGCGGGCGGCGCTGACTCGCTCGCCCCCGGCGGGTTCCTCACCGTGTTCACCGACAAGGCGGTGACCGGCGAATCCGCCAAGACCTTCCCCTTCCCCGGCACCAAATCGACACCCGGCGGCGTGCGGGTGAGCACCGACGGCTGCCGGGCCGATCTGCCCACCTTCGACCTCGACATCCTCTACGTCGGGCCGGCGGCAGGCGGCGGCACCCAGCTCAACGTCTACTACCCGAACTCCTACCAGGGCGGCCGCAACCTCGAGCCGACCCCCTGTACCAACACCGCGCCCAGCACGGTCACCGTCCACCCGAGCGCCGGCCTCGGTCCGGACCTGCGCAAGACCTTCCAGATCATCGCCGTCCAACCGGGAATCTTCACCGCCGACTCCAGCGGCACCGGCGTTCCGGCCGGCTACCACCAGAACGCGGTGACCGGTGAACAGACCCCGCTGACCACGTGCAACGCCGACATCACCGGACGCGCCTGCCCGGTTTCGACCAGTGGACAGCAGAACTTCCTGGTCGTGTTCACCACCGGCGCGGAAATGATGGGCTGCCCCGACAACACCGTCCCGTGCACCACGCCGTTCGGTCAGCCGACGTTCTTCCTCGGCACGCCGGGCAGCCCGCCGAGAACCGGGATCCCGCAGACCACAGCGTTCTTCGGCTGGGCGGGGTTCCTCGGCCAGGAACAGGCCAACATCCAGCTCACTCCGGCCACGCCGCCAGGCCTGAACGTCCTCTCCGTCCAGGTCCCGAGCTACCTCGGCCATTCCGCGCGGGTATTGCCGGTACGGCTCGGCACCGCCGCCTGACCTCCGCGGTTCGCCGGTACACCCTACGCCGAGCGGGCACGGCCATCCCGGCCGTGCCCGCTTTTCCTTAGCGCCACGACGATTGACGAGTACGGAAGGGGGTACCCGCACAGCGAATCCGGAGCGACGTGCCCGAAGGAGGGGTCCATGCTGGCCGACCACGAACGAAAGGCTCTCGACGGGATCGAATCGGAGCTGGCGGCGACCGATCCGGTCTTGGCCGCGTCGCTCAGTCATGGCGTGCACAGCGAGGCGTGGCGCTGGAAGTTCGTCGAAGCGCTCGCATTCGTGACGACGGTGCTCATGATCGCCGTCGGGGTGTTCAGCGGTTACGCCTCGCTGATCGTCGAGGGTGTGCTCGGCACCAGTGCCCTGCTCGGCCTGCGATTGCTGCGCCGCCGCGTCGCGCACCTGCCCGGTAGTCCACAGTAGACACTGCCCCTCAGGAGGCGCCTGCCCTCCTTCGGCGCCATCACGGCGGTTTCGCCGGTTCCGCAGCGGGTAACCGGCATCCCGGAGATCCACCACGGAGAGGGAGATTCATGAGCACCGTGACCGAATCGGTCGATGTGGACGTCGACGTCACCACCGCTTACAACCAGTGGACCCAGTTCGAGACCTTCCCCCGGTTCATGGAGGGCGTCGAAGAGGTGCGTCAGCTGGACGACACCCATACCCACTGGAAGATCGCCGTCGGCGGCGTCCACCGGGAGTTCGACGCGACCATCACCGAACAACACCCCGACGAACGCGTCGCATGGCGAGCCGACTCCGGGCCGCAGCACGCCGGAGTGGTCACGTTCCATCGTCTCGCCGACCGGCAGACCCGCGTGACCGCGCAGGTGGAGATCGATCCGGAAGGCTTCGTCGAGAACGTCGCCGACAAGACCGGCGTGCTCGACCGGCGGGTCAAGGGCGACCTCGGCCGGTTCAAGACGTTCATCGAACAACGCGGCGGTCAGGAGACCGGCGCCTGGCGCGGCGACGTCGAGCGTCCCGGTAGCTGAACCACGGTCCCGGAGCGGCGGCGAACCGGCACCTCCCGATCGGAGGAAATGGATGAGGATCGCGATGGTGTCGGAGCACGCCGGCCCGCTCGCCGCGGACGCCGGCGGGCAGAGCGTCCACGTCGCGGAGCTTTCCTCGGCGCTGTCCCGGATGGGCCACGACGTGACCGTCTACACGCGACAGGAAACACCGGACGCGACGGAGGTGAGCCACGACGGCTACTTCGTCGTGCCGGTGCCCGCCGGTCCACAACGGACACTGCCGAAGGACGAGCTGCTGCCGCACATGCGGTCTTTCGGCGAGTTCCTCCGCGAACGCTGGGCCACGCGCCCGCCGGACGTCGTGCACGCGCACTTCTGGATGTCCGGGCTGGCCTCGCTGCTGGCGGCCGCCGACCTCGATGTCCCGGTGGCGCAGACCTTTCACGGGCTCGGCGCGGTCGAACGACGTCATCAGGGCAGGAAGACCACGGGCCCGGCCGAGCGGCTCCGGCTGGAGCGGCTGATCGCCAAGCGGGCCGACCGGATCGTCGCGACGTGTTCGGACGAGGTGTTCGAGCTGGCGCGGATGGGCGTGCCGCGGGCCAGGATGTCCGTCGTGCCCTGCGGTGTCGACCTCGACCGGTTCACGGTCGACGGGCCGTGCCGGGAGAAGACCGCGAAATCCCGGGTCGTCGCGGTGGGACGGCTGGTGCCCCGCAAGGGTTTCGACGACGTGATCGCCGCGCTCGCCCGGCTGCCCGGCACCGAGCTGGTGCTGGCGGGCGGGCCGGAGAAGGGCTCCCTCGCCCGGGACCCCGAGGCCCGGCGGCTGCGCGCGCTGGCCGGCCGGCTCGGCGTCGGCGAGCGGGTGCTGATGCCCGGCCGGGTGTCCCGCGCGGACATGCCCGCGCTCCTGCGATCGGCCGACGTGGTGGTGTGCGCGCCGTGGCACGAACCGTTCGGGATCGTGCCGCTCGAAGCGATGGCCTGTGGGATCCCGGTCGTCGCCGCCGCGGTCGGCGGCCTGACCGACACCGTCGTCGACGGCGTCACCGGGGCACTGGTGCCCCCGCGCGATCCCCGAGCGCTGGCCACGACGCTTCGTGAGTTGCTCGCCGAACCGGCGCTCGCCCACGCCTACGGAGCAGCGGGCAACGACCGCGTCCGCGCCCGCTATTCGTGGGACCGTGTCGCGGCCGACACCCTGCGCGCGTACGAGAAAATTCAGCCCGGCGTGGTCTCACCACCCAGCGCGGCGATGACTTCGCCGCTGTAGTACGAGGAAAGCCGGTTCGAGGCCAGGAAGACGTAGGACGGCGCGAGGTCGTCGGGATGCGCGGCCCGCTGGAACGGCACCTGGAGGCCGAACTTCTCGACCTTCTCCGGCGGGAAGGTCGACGGGATCAGCGGTGTCCACACCGGACCAGGGGCCACGCAGTTCACCCGGATCCCGCGATCGGCCAGCGCCTGCGCCATCGCGTAGGTCCACGCGTGGATCGCGCCCTTCGTCGCGGAGTAGTCGATCAGCGATTTGTTGCCGCGCAAGCCGTTCACCGATCCGGTGTTGACGATCGCCGCGCCTTCGCGCAGATGGGGCAGCGCCGCCGCGGTCACCCGGAAGTAGCTGTGGATGTTGACGTCGAAGGTATGCATCCACTGCTCTTCGGTGAGGTCCTCCGGTTTGTCGACGGGCCACTGCGTCGCCACGTTGTTGACCAGGATGTCGAGCCCGTGGAGCTGGCGTACGGTCTGCTCGACCACGTCGCGGCAGTGCCGCCCGCCCGCCAGGTCGCCGGGCAGCAGCAGGCATTGCCGCCCCTCGGCCCGGACGCGGTGCGCCGTGGCCTCGGCGTCCTCGTGCTCGTTCAGATACGCGATCGCGATGTCCGCGCCCTCCTTGGCGAACGCGATCGCCACCGCCCTGCCGATCCCCGAATCCCCGCCGGTGATCAGCGCCCGGAGACCACGAAGCAGCCCACGGCCCTCGTAGTCCTCCATGAGGTCGCGCGGCCTCGGGTCCATTTCGGCGGTCGTGCCCGGCGGCTCCTGCTGTTGCGGCGGGCGGATCCTCTCGGCCATCGTTGACTCCTCTCGGCGCAGGTCACGCGGCACCCCGCGGTGCCGGTTGCGGGAACGGCTCCTCCCCTGGCCCGGCGAACCCGAACCTCAGCGCGTCGACACACCGGTCGTACTTCCGGCACATCTCCTCCTCCGTCGACGCGGCGACGAACAGCTGTGCCAGCTCGAAGCTGTGACCGTCCCGCTGCGGCAGGTCCGACAACCGCCGCCCCTCGGCGGGGACGATCTCGATCCGGGTACCCGGGACCCGGTTCTGGATCGTGGCGAGCTCGCCCCGGGTGGGGACCCGGGTCACCACGGCGTCGGAAAACCGGCGCAAGTACCATTTCCCGGCGATCTCGTACCTGCCGCGACGGCGGTGCCATCGCGGGTTCTCCCCGAGTCCGAGCCGGACCATGATCTCGTGGCTGGCCACGCCGTCGACCAGCTCGAACAACCCGGCGTGCGACTGCGCGTGGCGCGGATCGACCGCCAGCAGGCAGACCTGCCCGGAAACGGGATGACAGAAGAATTCGATGCTGAACGTCGCGTTGTCGTAGCCGATCCGTCCCATCACCGCCTCGGCGATCTCCTGCATCCGCCGCACCGAATCCTCGGGGAGGCGGGACGGATACTGATGTCGCAGGACCGACGAAGAGTCCTCGTAGCCGATCGAGTCGAGCGCGCCGTAGATGACGACCTCTCCATTGTGGACATATCCCTCGACCACGGCCCGCACACCGTGCAGCGCCTCCTCCGCGAGGCAGGCCTCCCCGCCGGCGTCGGCGATCTTCGCGGGCAGCTCCACCTGGTTCAGCACGTAGTCGAACGAGTCGCCGGCCCGTCCGGCTCCCTCGCGGAACTCACGGACGGCTCGGTCGAATTCCTCCCGTCCGTCCACTTCGCACACCAGCTCGGCGGAGAACGGCTTGACCGGCTTCAGCCACATCGGAAAGCCGATCCCGGGTGGCGGCTCGGGCTTTTCGCGGTCGAGGTCGACGATGCCGAAGTTCGGCAGTTCGTCGATCACCTCCCGTTGTTCCAGCCTGCTCCAGTACTTGTGCTCGCATTTCAGCACCGCTTCCAGCGAAACACTCGGCAAACCGTACTCCCGGCAGAGCATCGACACCATCGACGGCGCCGGAAAGCCCCCATAGGTCACGATGGCGTCGATCTCGCCGTCGAAACCGTCCAGAATGGACCGGGCCTTGTACATCAGATCGCCGATGTCGCCGTGCCGGAGCTGGCCGGGCGACAGCACCTCGTGGAACCGGTACGTGCCCGCCCACGACAGGCGTTCGAGCACCCGCGCGTTTTCCTCGTCGAGACCGATGACGAAGACGTTCGTCTCCCTGTCCCCCGGCGTCCCCGGATCGGCTCTCCCCGTCAGGTTCGCCTTGCTCATCGCGTCTCCTCGGTCGACGTCGGGTTGCGGATCGGTTTACCCGGGGCCGAGCCCGGCAAACCCCGCGATCACCCGCGGCTGATCACCCGGTGCGTTCGACCCCGGATTTCCCTGACACGTCATGGTTCACCGTGACCCGATCGGGTATTCCGGTGCTTCCCGAACCGACAACCGACTGGAGCGTTCATGACCGCCACGCACCACGACACCGACCTGGTGTCGGTGATCACGGAGGACCATCGCGCCGTCGAGCGCGTGTTCACCGAACTCGAAAGCGGCACGAGCAGCCCGGAGCAGCGCAAGGACCTCGCCGACCACGTCATCGCCGAACTCGTCCGGCATTCGATCGCCGAGGAGCAGTTCATGTACCCCGCGGCCAGGAAACACCTGCCGGACGGGGACGAGCTGGCCGATCACGAACTCGCCGAGCACGCCGAGGCGGAGTCCGTGATGAAGGAGCTCGAGGGCAGGAAGCCCGACGACCCGCGGTTCGAAGAACTCCTCGCGAAGCTCATCGCCGACATCCGCCATCACGTGGCCGAAGAGGAGTCGGACTTCCTGCCGAAGCTGCAGGCCGCCTGCTCGCCGGAGGAAATGGCCGAGCTCGGGAAGAAGGTACTGCGCGCCAAGAAGATCGCGCCCACCCGGCCGCACCCCTCGGCACCCGACCGGCCGCCGGCGAACCTGATCCTCGCCCCGGGAACGGCGTTCGTCGACAAGATCCGCGACGCGCTCTCCGGCCGCGAGACCTGACCCTCCACAGTGGAGGGGGGGGGCGCGCCCGCGGGCGGCGCCGCGCCCCCACCCACAGGGGGGGGGAGGGGCCCCCCCCCCAAATTTCGGCCACCCAAAAGGGGGCGA
>NZ_JBHYIQ010000011.1:64863-70329 GCF_042739895.1 Amycolatopsis sp. NPDC059021 | reverse complement strand
CCCCGCGCGCGCGGCGCCGCGCGCGCGCGCGCGCCCCCCCCCGATCCGCCGGAAGCGGGTCGTGCAGCCGCGACCAGGTCAGTCGCCTTCGGCCTCGGTGAGTTCTTCTCGCAGAGTGCGCAGGGTGGCCGACAGCAGCCGGGACACGTGCATCTGGGACAGCCCCACCCGCGCGGCGATCTGCGACTGGGTCATGTTGCCGTAGAAGCGCATGATCAGGATCGACTGCTCCCGCTGGGGCAGCTTCCGCAGCAAGGGCCGCAGCGCCTCGTGGTTCTCGACGCCTTCCAGATCGGGGTCGTCCTCGCCCAGTGTGTCGGCGAGGGAAAGGTCTTCGGTCTCGGTGCTCACGGGACGGTCTATCGACGTGGCCTGGTAGGCGTTGCCCGCGATGAGCGCCTCGGTCACCTCCTCGACGTCGAGATCGAGATGGTCGGCCAGTTCCTTGGCCGTCGGCGCCTTGCCCCAGCGCTGTGCCAGCGTGGTGGTCGCCCGGTTGAGCGCCAGGTGGAGTTCCTTGAGCCGCCTCGGCACCCGGACCGACCAGCCCGAGTCCCGGAAGTACCGCCGGACCTCGCCCATCACGGTCGGTACGGCGAAGTCCAGGAAGTCGGTGCCGCGCCCCGGCTCGAACCGGTCCACGGCGTTGACCAGGCCCAGCCGTGCCACCTGTACGAGGTCCTCGTGCGCTTCGCCACGACGCGCGAAGCGGCGGGCGATGTGTTCGGCCAGCGGCAGGTGCTCCTCGATGAGCTGCCTGCGGAGCCGCTCCCGGCCGGCGTCCGTCGCGTCCGGTCGGTGCAGGGCCTCGAACAACGCCGCGGAATCGCCGTAGGTGTCCCGGTGCCGTTGGCGCCGGGGCGCGGGGATGCCTTCGGTCGTTTCAGGGCGTTCGCGGGTGCGTACAGCCATGCCTGGTAATACCCGCCACGGTTCGATCTCAATCGGATCGCGATTCACCCCGGCTCCGCCGAGGACAGCCGAAAAGACTTTCGAGCAGGCTCAGCGGCCGTCGTCCGCGCGCATCCCCCGCCACAGCAGGTCGGCGAGATTCGCCGTCTGACGCCGCCAGTCGCCGTTCGGGTCGAGATAGAGCAGGCCGCCCAGCCCGCGCAGGACCGTCTCCGGTTCCAGATCGTCGCGGACGGTGCCCGCCTCGACGTTCGCCTCCAGCAGGGTCGCGACCGCGCCGACCATCGCCTCGTAGGCGCTCGCGGGCAGTTCCCCCTGGGAGGCGGTCGCGACACGCAGGGCGTTGGCCAGGCCCCGCTTGGTCATCATGTAGTGCGCCAGATGGTCGGTGGTCCAGGTCCGGAAGGCCTGTTCCGGCGCGTGCTTCTCGAGCAGCCTCGGCACGACGTCGACGAGGTGGCGCACCTCGCGCTGGTAGACCGCCAGGATGAGCGCTTCCGGCGTGGGAAAGTGCCGGTACACCGTGCCGACGCCGACTCCCGCCTTCTTCGCGATGGCGTTGAACGACACCTCTCCCGTGCAGGCCAGCGACTCCGCCGCCGTGATGAGGATCCGCTCGTGGTTGCGCCGGGTGTCCGCACGCCGGTGGCTGACCGGCCCCGCTGATCCCGCCACCATCGTTCCTCCCGGCTCTCCCTCTGCCCTGCAATGTAATGCACGGATCCCACGGGACCTGGAGTAACTCCGGATGAGAACGTTCATTGCGGAGCGGATTTTTATCCGCTAGCCTCGGCGGACGAGCGGGAGGCGTGGCAAGACGCGGTTCCGCTCACCCAGCAACCTCAGCTGTCTCTCCCCCACCACCCTATGCCGCCAGGCCCTCCGCACGGATGGGCCGCGGGAAAGAGATCCAGTGGACATCTCACTCGAAGTCAATGGCAGGACCGAACATCTGAGCGTCGAGCCCGGCGTGACGCTGCTGGACGCGTTACGGGAACGGCTCTCCATCACCGGCCCGAAGAAGGGCTGCGACCGAGGTCAGTGCGGCGCCTGCACGGTGCACGTGGGCGGCCGGACGGTGCTTTCCTGCCTCACCCTGGCCGCCACGGTGCACCAGCCGGTGACCACCGTCGAAGCACTGGCAGGCGAGGACGAGCTGCACCCGGTCCAGCAGGCGTTCGTCGACCAGGACGCCCTGCAGTGCGGGTTCTGCACCTCCGGGCAGATCATGTCGGCGGTCGCGGCGGTCCGCGACGGCGTCGAGGACGTCCGGGAGTTCATGTCGGGCAACATCTGCCGCTGTTCGGCGTACCCGAACATCGTCGCGGCGATCGACCAGGCGAGGCGGGCCGATGCGTCCCTTTGACCTCACCGCGCCCACGACCGTCGAAGCCGCGCTCGCCACGCCCGGCACGTTCCTGGCGGGCGGGACCACGCTCGTCGACCTGATGAAACTCAACGTCCTGACCCCGCCGCGGGTGCTGGACATCAACGCGCTCCCGTTGCGGGGCATCGACACCGGGGACGGGCTGCGGATCGGCGCGCTGGAGCGGATGAGCGACATCGCCGCGCACCCCGGCGTGTACCCGGTGATCTCGCGCGCCCTGCTGCTCAGCGCGTCCCAGCAGCTGCGGAACATGGCCAGCATCGGCGGCAATCTGCTGCAGCGCACCCGGTGCACGTATTTCCGCGACGTCGCCACCCCGTGCAACAAGCGGCATCCCGGCAGTGGCTGCCCGGCGATCTCGGGCGCCAACCGGATGCACGCGGTGCTGGGCACGAGCGACCACTGCGTGGCGACCCACGCCAGTGACGTCGCCGTCGCCCTCGTCGCGCTCGACGCGGAAATCCGGCTGGCGAACGAGCACGGGGAAAGGACCGTCAAGCTCGCCGACTTCTACCGCCTTCCCGGGGAAACCCCGGAGGTGGAGAACGATCTGCGCCCCGGCGAGCTGATCACCGAGGTCGTCGTCCCCCGGCTGGACTGGGCCGCGCGGTCCACCTACGTCAAGGTGCGGGACCGGCAGTCCTACGAGTTCGCGCTCTGTTCCGCCGCGGTCGCGCTGGACATCCGGGACTCGCACATCGTCGACGCCAGGGTGGCCGCCGGCGGCGTGGCGACCGTGCCGTGGCGCCTGCCGGAGGTCGAGGCGGCCCTGCGCGGCGCGCCCGCGACCCTCGCCTCCTTCGAGGCCGCCGCGGCGCTGGCCGCCGAAGGCGCGAAGCCGTTGTCCATGAACGGTTTCAAGGTGTCCTTGCTGAAGCGGACCGTGATCCGCGCACTGCTCGAACTGACCGAGGGGAGCCACTCATGACCAGCAGGGTGGACGGCCCGCTGAAAGTCACCGGCAGGGCCAAGTACGGGACGGACCACAACTTCGCCGGGATGGTCCACGGCTACGTCGTGCTCAGCACGATCGCCCACGGCGAGATCGAGGCCATGGACGTCACGGCGGCGAAGAGCGCTCCCGGCGTGATCGGCGTGTACTCGCCGTTCGACCCGCTGAAGCTGACCAAGCCGACCTCGATGTTCGGCGAGGTCTGGGTTCCCTTGCAGGACAAGGAAGTCGCCTACTACGGCCAGCCGATCGGCTTCGTCGTGGCGGAGACCTACGAGCAGGCCCGCGACGCGGCGATGCTGATCGAGGTCACCTACCACGAACGGCCCGCGCTGACCTCGCTGGAGGACGGCCTCGCCACCGCCGAGGACGCCCCGCCCGCACGCGACGGCGCTCCCCCGTCCCTGTCCGTCCTCGCGGACGGCGTCGAGTCCATCGAGGACGCTTTGGCAGCGAGCCCGGTGGTGGTCGAGGCGACGTATTCCACCGCGACCCAGCACCACACGGCGATGGAGCCGCATTCCGCGGTCGCGGTGTGGGACGCCGACGGCCTGACCGTCTACAGTGGAAACCAGGCCTCGGATCTCCAGGCGGCCGAGCTGGCAGGCGCGCTCGGCGTGGACCGGGAGTCGGTCCACGCGATCAACCCGTTCGTCGGCGGGGCCTTCGGCGGCAAGGCCATGACGTCCGCGCCCGCGTTCCTCGCGGCCGCCGCGGCCAGGGCGCTCGGCAAGCCGGTCAAGGCCGCGCTCAGCCGGGAACAGGTCTTCACCGCGACCGCGGGCCGCGCCGCCACGGTCCAGAAGATCACGCTCGGCGCGGAACGGGACGGCACGCTGATCGCGGTGCGCCACGACTCGTGGTGCAGCACCCCGGCGGACCGGTCGTTCGTCGAGCCGACCTCGCACGGCACGTCGCGCGAGTGGTACGCCACGCAGAACCTGGCCATCAGCCAGAAGATGGTCCCGCTGCACATCCCGCCGACCACCTACATGCGGGCGCCGGGCGAGGCGCCGGGCTCCTTCGCGCTGGAGAGCGCGATCGACGAACTGGCGGTCGCGCTGGACATGGACCCGATCGAACTGCGCCTGCGGAACAACTCGACGGCGCCGCCCGGCCGGGACCTGCAATGGTCGAGCAAGCACCTCGACGAGTGCTTCACCATCGGCGCGTCCCGGTTCGGCTGGGCCGACCGCAGGCCGGGCGGACGCACCGACGGCGACTGGCTCGTCGGCCTCGGCACGGCCACCGCGATGTTCCCCGCCCTGCGGTTCCCGGCCACGGTCGAGATCACGCTGCGGGCCGACGAGACGGCGGTGGTCTCGACGAGCGGGGCGGACCCGGGCACCGGGCTGCTGACCGTGCTTTCCCTGGTCGGCGCCGAATCGCTGGACATCCCGCAGGAGCGGATCACGCCCCGGCTCGGCAATTCGGCCTATCCGTCCGGCGGGCTCTCGGGCGGCTCGACCGCCACCGCGAGCGCGGGCACGGCCATCATGGTCGCCGCGGCCACGGTGATCGACGACCTGCTGAAGCTGGCGTCGGCCCCCGGCGCCCCGTTCGACGGCGCCGAAGTCTCCTACGCGGACGGCCGGGTGCTGGGCGACGGCCGGTCGATGACGTTCGGCGAACTACTGCGGGCACTGGCCCGCGACTCGGTCACCGCGACCGGTTCGTCGGCCCCCGGCGAGGAACTGACGAAGCACTCGTTCAGCTCATTCGGCGCCCAGTTCTGCGAGGTGCGGGTGCACCGGTGGACGCGAGAAGCCCGGGTGTCCCGGCTGCTCGGCGTGTTCGACTCCGGTCGGATCATCAACGCGAAGGCGGCCCGCAGCCAGGCCATCGGCGGGATGATCTGGGGCGTGTCGGCCGCGTTGCACGAGGGCCTGGAGATCGAGGAGAACGGCAGGTTCGCCAACGGCGACCTCGCGAGTTACCTCGTTCCGGTGAACGCGGACATCCCCGACGCCGATGTCCACTTCATCGAGTACCCGGACACCCTGCACAACGCCGTCGGCGCGAAAGGGCTGGGCGAGATCGGCATGGTCGGCATGGCGGCGGCGATCGCCAACGCCGTGTACAACGCCACCGGCGTCCGCGTCCGGCACATCCCCATCCAGATCGAGGATCTGCTCGGCGCGTGATACCCCGGGTGCTACCGGCGCGCTCGCCGGGTGCACCCCGGCCCGCGGCCCCCGTGTGCGGGATAGCCGGC
>NZ_JBHYIQ010000011.1:55800-64853 GCF_042739895.1 Amycolatopsis sp. NPDC059021 | reverse complement strand
ACACCCCCCCCGGGCGGCGGCGGCGGCCAAACCCCCACCCTGCTCGCGGTTCGGCGGGGGGGGTCACCCGGGGGGGGCCCCGGGCGGCGCCGCGGGCCCCCCCCGGGCACGCGGCCCCGTTGTCCGTGATCGCCGGAGCCTGGCAAGGTTTCCTTCGATCATCGAGACAGGGAGCTGACCAGTGGGCTGTGTGCTGATCACCGGGGCGTCGGGCCGGATCGGCGGATACCTCCGGACCCGGCTGCGCGAACCGGGGCGGACGTTGCGGCTGCTGGACACCGCTCCCGCCGAGGCCGCGGCGGCGGGCGAGGACGTCGAGATCATGACCGGTTCCGTCACGGACGCGGCCGTCCTGGCCGAGGCGTGTGCGGAGGCGGACGCGGTGATCCACCTGGCGGGACACCCCCGCGAACACACCTGGCGGGAGATCCTGACGGTCAACGTCGACGGCACCCGTACGGTCCTGGAGGCCGCGCGCCGTTGCGGGGTGCCGAGGGTGATCCTCGCGTCGAGCGGGCACGTCGTCGGATTCCGCGAGAACGAGGGGATCCTGCCCGCGGACAGCTCACCGCGCCCGGACACCTACTACGGCTTCGGCAAGGCGGTGCTGGAGTCGCTGGGCAGCCTGTACCACTCCCGGTTCGGCATGGACGTGATCTGTGTGCGGATCGGCGCCTGCTTCCCGGATGTCGGCAACGCGCACGGGATGCAGTTGTGGCTGTCGCCCGACGACGCGGGCAGGCTGTTCGAGGCGTGCCTGACCGCGCCGGAGCCCGGATACCGGATCGTGTGGGGCGTTTCGGCCAATACCCGGGGGCGGTGTTCGCCGCGCGAGGCCGCAGAACTCGGCTACCGTGCCGCCGACGACTCCGAGCGGTTCGCCGGCACGGTCCCGGCGGACGACGATTCCGCGTCCGCCTACCTCGGCGGGACGTTGTTCGTCACCACCGAACTGGGCGTGCCGATGCGGTGAATCACCGGGCCCGGCCGGTCACGTGGGACTCCGGACGCGGGAATCCGGGTGTTCCCCCGGTGGGGCGGCCCGTTTCGCGGCGCGGTACCGGTGCCCGGTGTACCAGGCGATCGCCCCGCACAGCAGGGCGAGCACCGCGACCGCGACCAGGACGTCGGTCACCGACGACACGACGAGCGCGAGCACCAGCGGCCCGAGCAGACCGCCGGCCCGGTTGAAGAACGACACCGTGCCGGTGATCCGGCCGCGGCGGCGGGCGTCCGCGAGATCCGCCGCGATCGGCAGGAAGAGCGCGGCCATGGTGTTGACCGCGAACAGCGCCGCCGCGAGCACGGCGGCGGACAGCCAGGTCACGGCCGAGGTCAGCCCGGACACCGTGAGCGCGAGCAGCACGCCGGCGGTGGTCACGGCCAGCCGGACCGCGAGCGGGATGGCGCCGAACCGGCGGTAGGCCAGCGTCAGCAGCACCGCGCACGGGACCATCACCAGCGCCACCACCGTGAGCAGGGTGTTCGCGGTGGTCAGCGAGAGCCCGCCCGCCCTGGCGAGAGTGGGCACCCAGGTGGTCAGCCCGAAGGTCAGCAGGCCGACGATCCCGGCGTAGAGCCATTGCAGGCGGGTCGTGAACGCGGTGCCCGCCGGTTCCGGCACGGCGGGCCCGGCGTCCTCCGGCCGCGCGACCGCGCGGAGCGTACGTTCGGGCACCAGGACGGTGGCGAGGGTGAGCAGGAGCCCGATCGGGGCGCCGATCAGCCAGAGCACCCGCCACCCGAAGACCGGCTCCAGCCACAGCGCCGATCCCGACGCGATCAGGTAGCCCAGCGCGGTGGCCACCATCGACAACGCGGCGACGACCGGACCGCGCGAACCGCCGGGGAACAGGTCCGCCAGGATCGTGACGAGCATCGGCGCCAGCCCGCCGACCGCGATGCCCATCAGGAAGCACATCGCCACGTTGCCGCCGAACGAGGGCATGCACCCGCACATGCTCGTCGCGGTGAATCCGAGGGTGGCCAGCAGGTACGAGCCGCGCCTGCCGATCTGGTCGGCGAGCCTGCTGAACACCAGCGCCCCGGTCGCGGTGCCGGACAGCCCGCCGACGGCCAGCAGCGCCGCGGTGGACGCGCCGATCCCGTACTCCGCGCGCATCCCGGGAATGACGAAACCCAGCGTCGAGGTCTTGCTGATGTCGATGGTCAGCGCGGTCGTCGCGACGAAGGCCACGAGCCCGCGGCCGCGGGACCCGGCCCGCGCGGCGGCCACCGGGGCCCGGCGGGGGCCCCGCAGCAACACTCCGGCCAGCACCACCAGGATCCCCGCCCCGGCGAGGAACATCTCCGGCATGTCCGGCAACGGCATCCCGCGCAGTTTCGGGCCCATGTCCATGCCCATGCCCATGTGGCCGGGCAGGAACGCGCGGACGAACCCGACGGCCGAGCACACGACGACCAGCACCACCCCGGCGCCCACGACCACCCTCGCGGGCCCGCCCTCCCACCGCGTCACCGCCGCCACGCCGCCCCCAGTCTCCGATGATCGGACCTTCTCGACCGTAGGCCCTCGCGGTGAGCAGGCCAAGGTCTGGACCGGATCCGGCACGGGCGAAGATCCGCACTGTCCGGTTAGGACGGTGCGGATCTTCGCCGAACCGCTCCCCCGGCCGGTGCCGGTGCGGCATCATGGGCCGAATGACCGACGCTGCCCACCACCTGCTGGACGACGAGGTGGACTTCGACGACTTCGAGTTGTGGACGGCGCGGCTGGCCTTGCGTGTCCTGCTCGACGAGGCGCTGGCCGACTTCGAGATCATGCGCGCGCTGGCCGAAGAACAGGTCCCCGCCGAGGTGGTCAGTGCCGCCGTACTGGCCGACGAGTCGGTGCTGACGCGGATCCGGGTCACCCAGGACCGGCTGTTCCGCGAAGGACGGCACGGAGCGGTCCCGCGATCCACCATCCCGGCACTCCCGCGGTTCGCCTGGTCGGCGCTGGTCGTGGCGCTCGGTGGCGGGTACCTGTCCTTGCTGCTGCTCGCCTGGCCGAAACTGCCGTTGCCATGGCAGATCTTCTCCGTGGTGGGATTCTTCGCGGTCATCGTGCTGTCGGCCAGGATCGTCGTCGGCCGGGTGCCCTCGCTGCTGGGTCTCCCGGCCGAGGAGGAACTGGGGCGGGCTCAGCCCGACCCCCGGCAGCTGGGACTCGGCGACCAGCGGGAGTTCGTGCTGGCGGAGATCGTGCTGCCCGCGGTGCGGGAGTTCGTCCGGTCGCAGCGCACCGTCCGCTACGGCAGCAAGCTCGTCTACACCGAGATCAGCGGGCTGTACGAGGAAGACGGTTCGAAGATCGTGCTGACGTCGGCCGCCCGCCGGTTGCGCCGCGTCATCGAACGCGCCGACTCCGGCGCGGTGGCGCTGGCGGGCTCCCGCGGTGTCGGGAAGACCACCGCGATCCGCGCCATGCAGCGGGGACTGCTCAACAGCTCGACGTCGTCTTCGCCGCTGGTGGTGCTGGCTTCCGCGCCCGCCCACTACGAGGCCCGTGACTTCGTGCTCCACCTGCACGCGCTGCTGTGCAACGCCGTGATCGACACGGTTTCCGAGGTGCTCGGGCCGCTTCTCCCGCGTCGGCGGGAGGACCGCGCGCAGTGGGTCCGGAACGGTCTGCGCGGTGTCGCCGGATTTCTCGGGTTCGCCGCGCTCTGCCTCGTCCCGGCCTTTTTCCTGTGGAACAGCACGCTCATCGGGTTCCCTGCCGAAGCGGGCCGGGTGTTCACGGCGGCCGCGGCGGATCTGCCCGGTTCGGCGCGGGCGCTCTGGGCCGATCAGCCGATGACCCGCATCATCGCGCTGGGCCTGATCGTGCTCTTCGCGGCGCGCACGCTCTGGGTGGTGCTGCGGGTGCCGGCCTCCCTGATCCTGTTGTACCGCAGGCGACGACGCCATCGCGAGCTGTTCGACCTGCTCCGCACCGCGCGGAAACACCTTGTGCGGACCCGGTTCCTGCAGACTCACACGACCGGGTGGTCCGGGAAACTGAGCCTGCCGTTCAAGGGCGAGGCGGGCCGTACCTGGTCGACCCAGCGGGCCGAGCAGCAGCTCACGCACCCCGAGGTGGTGGACAAGCTGCGCGAATTCGCCGAGAAGAGCGCGCGAGTCCTGCGCGAGGAGGGCGTCACCGACCGGATGGTGATCGCGATCGACGAGCTGGACAAGATCGGTGAACAGGAGAAGGCCCACCAGTTCGTCAACGACGTCAAGGGCGTGTTCGGCGTCCCGGGCTGCCTGTTCTTCGTGTCGGTTTCCGACGACGCCGTGCTGAACTTCGAACAACGCGGGCTGGGCGTGCGCGACGCGTTCGACAGCGCGTTCGCCGAAATGGTGCGGCTGGAGCACTTCACCCTCGACGAGAGCAGGATGTGGGTGGCGTTGCGGCTGCAGGGAGTACCGGACCAGTTCTGCTATCTGTGCCATTGCCTGTCCGGCGGGCTGCCCCGCGATCTGCGCCGGTACACGACCGACATCGTGGACGTCACCGCCGAGGTCTACCAGCCCTGGCTCAGCCACGTCGCGGACAAGCTCGTCCGCACCGAGCTCACGAGCAAGATGCACGCGCTCTCCGGAACGGTGACGACGCTGGAGGACGCGGGCGAGCACGTCGGGCTCATCGCCGAGCTGCTCGCGATCCCGGAAACCGCGAATCCCCTGGAACTGGCCGAACTGGCCGATCAGCTGGTGCGCGGAGTCGACGGACCGTCCTCCAGTCCGGTGAACACGCTGCGCTGGCACGGCGGCTGTTTCGTGCTGTTCTCCGCCACGATCCTCGAAGTCTTCGACGACGACCTCGACGAGACCGGCCTGACCCCGGACCTGCACCAGCTCGCGCTCGTCCGCCGTCAGCTGGCGCTGCACCCGCAGCTCGCCTGGCGCCGGCTGCTCGACTTCCGCAAGGCCGCCGGCCTGCACGGCTGAACCGGCCCCGGCAGTAACGAGTCGGCAGCGGTCGTGCACGCCGGGTTTGCGATCATGACCACGGGGTAATTCCCGATCATGGACCCCAGGCTGTGGCGCCTGCTGGTCACCGGCTCGCTCCGGCTGTTCCTCGCCTGCACCGCGCCCACCGTCATCCAAGCGCCGGTCCTGGTCGGGATCGTCGGCGTGCTCGTCGCCCTGCTCGTGCCCGCGCCGGCGCGGTTGCGTCCGTTCAACAGAACGGTGGCGCCGGAGTCCTCCCGCGACCAGCGCCCGGATCCTCCTGCCAGGTAACGAAAAGCGGTCAGCCGTCCATCGCGGGGTCGCGCGGGACAACGAAGGCCCGCAGCACGGCCGTGTCCGCGGCGACGTCCCGCCACGGCCCGGGAAGCTCCAGCACGGCCAGCGCGCACGTCGGGAACTTCGTACGGACCCGTACGAGCGCGTCTCCGTCCGCCGATCCCGCGAGCTCGACGGTCACTTCGCTGACTCCGGGCTCGTGCCCGACCACCAGCAACGTACCGACCTCTTCGCCGGTTTCCCCGACCACCGCGAGGAAATCGCCGAGCCCGGCACCGTAAAGCCGTTCGTCGTAGGCGACCGGCGGCGAGACGCCCAGCGCCCCGCCCGCGATCCGCCAGGTTTCCCGGGTCCGCCGCGCGGTGGAGCAGACCACCCTGTCCGGGACGAAACCGTGGCGCGCCAGCCACCGCCCAGCGCGTGGCGCGTCGCGAAGGCCCCGCGCGGCCAGGGGACGCTCGTCGTCGGCGACGCCGTCGGGCCACGCCGACTTCGCGTGCCGGAGAACGATCAGCCGCCGCATTACTCCATTCTCCCCGTTTTCACAGCGCGCGCACAGCGAGGGCCGGGGTTCTCACAGAAACGTGTGGTCGGATGCGGGCAGCACAGCGTTGACCGAATGGGGGAACCACGATGTCCGGCCCGCCTCCCGCCGATGCCGGTCCCGTCCCCGATTCGGCGCGGAAGTACCGTCCGGAACTGCAGGGGCTGCGCGCGCTGGCCGCGTCGCTGGTGGTCGTCTACCACGTATGGCTGAGCCGGGTCTCCGGCGGCGTGGACGTGTTCTTCCTGATCTCCGGTTTCCTGATCACCGGTCAGCTCTTCCGTGCGGCGGGGCGCGGCCGGATCGCGTTCCGGCCGCTGTGGGGCCGGATGATCAAACGCCTGTTCCCCGCCGCGCTGACCGTCCTCGTCGCCGTCGCGGGCGTCGGCATCCCCCTGCTGCCGCAGGATCGCTGGTTCCAGACCATCAAGGAGATCTTCGCGTCCGCGTTCTACGTGGAGAACTGGCGGCTGGCCGCGGATTCGGCCGACTACTTCGCCCAGCACAACACCGCCAGCGTCGTCCAGCACTACTGGTCGCTGTCCATCCAAGGCCAGTTCTACGTGGTCTGGCCGCTTTTGGTGGCGCTGGTCGCTTTCCTCGCGACGCGGCTACGTCGTTCGCTGCGCGGCACGCTCTTCGTCACGCTCGCGATCGTCTTCGCCGTCTCACTGGCCTACTCGGTGCATCTCACCGCGGCCAACCAGCCACTCGCGTACTTCGATTCCTTCACCCGGGTGTGGGAATTCGCTCTCGGCGGCCTGCTCGCGCTCGGGATCGACGCGATGTCCCTGCCGCGCCCGGCCAGGGTGCTGTGCGGCTGGCTCGGTGTCGCCGGGCTGGCGGTCTGCGGGATCGTGCTCGACGTCGGCAGCGTCTTCCCCGGCTACGCGGCCCTGTGGCCCACCGTCGCGGCGGGTCTGGTGATCCTCGCCGGTGCCACCGGAAGCCGCTGGGGCGCCGACCGGATCCTCGCCTCGCGGCCGTTCGGGTATCTCGGCAACCTCAGCTACGGGCTCTACCTGTGGCACTGGCCGGTGCTGATCTTCTACCTCGTGGCCAGGGACCGCGAGCGGGTCGGGCTCGCCGGGGGCGCCTTCGTCATCGGCGTCTCCGTGCTGCTCGCGGCGCTGACGTACCACCTCGTCGAGAATCCCGTGCGTGCCTCGGCCATCGGCGTCCGCACCCGCTGGGGCGCCTACCGGTTCGGCCTCGCCGCGCTGGTGCCGGTGGTGTTCGTCACCGGGACCTGGCAGGTGGTCGGCACGAAGAAGGCCGACTTCTCCATCGATCTCGACGATCCCGCGCATCCCGGCGCCCAGGCACGGTCGCCCGAGGCGCCGAAACCCGTCACCCCCAGCACGGTGGTGCCGCCGATGATCGCCATCCCGAACGACTGGGGCGGCATCGCGGACGCCGCCTGCGTCAAGTCCGCCCGCGACCAGGATTTGGAGATGTGCACCAGCAAGACCACCGGCACCCCGGCGAAACGCATCGTCGCGGTCGGCGACTCGCACGTCCAGCAGTACCTCGCCGCGCTCAAACCCCTTGCCGAGCAACACAACTACCAGATCACGTTCATGCTCAAGGGTGCCTGCCCGTTCTCCACCACCTCCGACGCGATGCCCGGCGACAAGGGCTGCACCGACTGGAACGCCGCCGCCGCACAGGAAATCCTCGCCCTGCGCCCGGACGCGGTGTTCACGCTCGCCAGCCGTGACGTCCGCGCGGGCCTCACCGAACAGACCCCGCCCGGGTTCGTGGCGCAGTGGCGGAATCTCGACCGGGCGGGCATCCCGGTGGTCGCAGTCCGGGACAATCCGCGGTTCGACTTCTCCCCCGCCGCCTGCGTCGAATCACGTGGCCGCAAGGCACCGGAGTGCAGCGTCCGGCGAGACCGGCTGTTCGCGCCGATCCCGCCCTACCGCAAGGCCGCCGGCGTCCCGCCGAACGTTTCGTTCCTGGACTTCAGCGGCTACTTCTGCGGCACGCTGTGCAACCCGGTCGTCGGGAACGTCCTGGTGTACATGGACGACAACCACGTCACCGCGACGTTCATGACGACCCTGTCCCCCGCGCTCGACCAGGCGATGACCTCGGCACTCGGCTGGTAGCTAGTCCGCCGGGCGTCCCGCGTCGCCGACCGGGCGGACCACCTTGTGCGGGAACCGCCGTTCGACGTGTTCCTGCGCGGACGAACCGGGGCGCACATACACGGGTTCGACCTTGTCCTGCAGCGGTCGCAGCACGTCCGTCATGAAGCCGCGGCGGTCGTCGAGGTAGGGGCCCAGCACGTCCTCCCCCGCCGGGCAGACGGCCATGCAGTACGCGGCCTTGTAGTTGGCCTTGAAGGAAAGGCTCTGCCACATCGACGCGTTCTCGGAGTCGGACACGCGCGTGCGGAAGTCCTTGCCGTCGGCGCTGTCGGCCACCGTTTCGACCCAGTCGGTGAACCCGCCCATGAACTCGCGGTAGTTGTGCGTCGCGCACGCCACGACGTCGAACTCGCCGTCCTTCCCGATCGCCCCCACCGGGCACGCGGCGACGCACAGCTTGCACTCCAGGCAGGGGTTGTAGTCCAGAGCCTCGCCGTACGCGCTGACCTCCGCGTCCACCAGGAGTGTGGCGAGCAGGACGAAGTTGCCGAACCTCGGGTGGATGACGTTGCGGTGCACCCCCATCGCGCCGAGCCCGGCGGCGACCGCCACCGTCTTGTGCGCCACCACCCAGATCCGTCCCGGGTAGTGCTCCATCTCCATCGGGAACGTCGCCGACGGGTTGAGCGCGCGGTGGCCCGCGTCCTGCAGCGCGCGGACGATCCGGTGACCCGCCTCGTTGATGATCTCGCCGCTGCGGTGGAACTCCTGGTTGGCCACGCTGCGCGCGGGCGTCCGCACGTTGTCGCGGTTCATCCGCACCACCAGCGAGATCAACGTCTTCGTGCCGGGCAGCGCGCCGAGCACGTGCTTGCGCTCGCCTTCGAGGTCCGGATGGTCGAGCGACACCGCGGCCATGTCGTCGGCACCCGCCGCCAGGCACAGCTCCCGCAGCCACTCGGCGTCGATCACCGCGGGTTTCGGCGGTTGCGTCGCCCGGCGGGCCAGCACGTTCCGCACGGATGGATGCCCGGCCAGTTTCGACGGCAGCTTCCGCTCGGTCACGCCTGTCCCCTTGTCAGTCAGTTGGAAAACCAAACCGACAGTAACCCGGCGCGAGTTGGAAAACAAGACTCACTGGGGCCCGGACGAGCTGAAGGGGACTTTCCTCGCAT
>NZ_JBHYIQ010000011.1:0-55790 GCF_042739895.1 Amycolatopsis sp. NPDC059021 | reverse complement strand
CACAACCCACCCCCCCCGCGCGCGGGGGGGAGATTCCAAAGACTGCCGGGGCGGCGGCGGGCGCAGATCCCGGGATATTAGCGCGAGAGCCACGCGAGGAAAGTCCCCTTCAGCTCGTCTTATGAGAGGAAAGTCCCCTTCAGCCCACGCCGGGGGTCACACCGCCACGGGGAGTTTTGCCGGGCCGCGCAGGTTCATCCGGCCGTTCCACTCGACGTCGCCGTCGAACCGGAGATCCGGGAAGCGGCCCACCAGGCGTTCGATCGCGACGCGTCCTTCCAGCCGGGCCAGCGCCGCGCCGAGGCAGTGATGCGGGCCGGCGCCGAACGACACGTGCTGCCGGGCGTCCGCGCGGTCGATCCGGAGCAGGTCCGCGTCCTCGCCCCAGAACCGCTCGTCGCGGTTGGCCGAGCCGAGGCAGGCGATGACGAAGGTGTTCGCGGGGATTTCCTTGCCCCGCACGACATGCGGCGCGACGGTGACCCGCCGGGTCTGCTGCACCGGGCTGTCGTAGCGGAGGAACTCCTCGACGGCGTTGCCCGCCAGCTCCGGCCGGGCGCGCAGCAGCGCGAGCTGATCCGGGTTCCGCAGCAGCGCGACGGTCCCGTTCGCGATCAGGTTCACCGTGGTCTCGTGCCCGGCGATGTAGAGCAGCGCCACCTGCGCGATCAGCTCGTCGTCGCTGAGCTTGTCCCCCTCGTGCTCGGCAGCGATGAGCGCGCTCAGCAGATCATCGGCCGGATGCTCGCGCTTCCAGGCGATCACCTCCCTGATGAGCGCGGCGATCTCGTCGCTCGCCTCGGAGATGGCCCGGACGGTCTCCTCGTCGGCGACCACCTCGAGCGAACGGACCAGCGTGCCGCTCAGCTCGCGGATGCGGTCGTGGTCGGTCGGCGGCATGCCGAGCATCCGCGAGATGACCGTGAAGGGCAGCGGGAACGCCAGCGCTCCGGCGAGATCCACCCGCCCGGCGCCGGCGATCCCGTCGAGCAGGGAATCGACGATCTCGGTGATCTCCGGTTCCAGCGCCGCCACCGAACGCGGCGTGAACACCTTCGTCACCAGCGAGCGCAGCCGCGTGTGGTCGGGCGGGTCGCGGTCCAGCATCGAGCGGTTGAGGATGGTCATGCCGTCCTCGCTCAGCTGGTCGTACTGCTCCCGGAACTCCGGGTCGGTGACCAGCCGCTCGTCGACCGAGAGGCCCGCGCGCAGGATCGCCGCCACGTCCTCGTATTCGGTGAGGAACCAGAAGCCGTACGGGTGCTGGTGCACCGGATCGGCCGTCCGCATGCGCCGGTACACCGGGTACGGGTCGTCGGTGAAGCCGGGCTCGAAGGGGTTGAACAGCAGTTCCGTGTCGGTCATCGCTGCCTCCTGAAGGCTGTCCGCCTCATGCCGTGGCCGCGCCACGGGCGGCGAAGAGAGGGCACCACCGCGGCATCCGGCGGTGGCGCGGGGCCTGGTGCGCGGCCGGGATCCGCCCCGGCTCCAGGCGGACCCCGGTCGCCTGGAGGAGCCGACGGCGGTGATGGTCGTCCAGCTCGGCCAGCGCCGGATGACCGGTGCACGCGTCCAGGAGCAGCCGCGCCGCCGGCATGACCGCGGCGAGCTCGTGCCACAGCCGGACGAGCGCCGCGTGGACGTCCGCGGGATCCTCCTCCAGGACGGCGTCCAGGCGCGCGTCGAACGCCCGGTACCACCGGAACTGCACCTCCCGCAGGAACCCGTCGAAGCCGCCGAACTCCGCGTCCACCTCGGCCCGCCGTCCGGCCGGGATCACCGGCAGCCCGGATTCCGCGATATCCCCCAGCACCGCCTGGACCACCCGCTGGCGGCGATGCAGCTCGTTCCACGACATACCCCTGCACCTACTCCGTGTCGGAAACATACACTGCGTATGTCGTATACTCCCCGCATGCCTTCTGTCAAGAGCCGGCGCGAGCAGTACTCGCAGGCGACCAAGGCCGCGCTGATCGAAGCGGCCACCCGGCGGTTCGCCGAACACGGCTTCGCGGGGACCTCGCTCGAGGACGTCGCGGCCGACATCCAGGCCACCCGTGGCGCGGTCTACCACCACTTCTCGAACAAGACGTCGCTGTTCCGCGCGGTGTTCGACGAACTGGAAACCGAGATGATGCGCCAGGTCACCGAATCGCGGGAGAACTCGGCGGGCCCGTGGCAGGCCGCGCTCGCGGCCATGGCGAAATTCCTCGACCAATGCTGCGACCCGGTCTACGGGCGGGTGGTCTGGCAGGAGGCACCCCTCGCGCTCGGCTGGCGCGAATGGCAGGAATGCGAGGAGAAATACGCCTACGGCTTCATCGAGCAGACCCTGCGGGAACTCGTCGACAACGGCGAAGTCCGGCCGTTGCCCCTCGGGCCGACGACCCGCATCACCTTCCATATTCTCGGCACCGCGGGAATGGCACTCGCCGAAGCGTCCGAAGAGGACAAACCGAGGATCAGGGCCGAGTACGCCGAGGTCATCGGGCAGTTGCTCAGCGGCATCCGGATCGAGAAACCGTCCTAACAGGACACAAGAGAAGGGCGGGTGCCCCGCGTAAGCAGGACACCCGCCCCTCGTGGTGCGTTACCGGACAGCTCAGCTCTTCGAGCCGCCGATCTGTTCCTTGACCCAGGCCGCGTGCGCGGTGACGTCGGTGTAGATGCCGGCCTTCTCCGGGCAGTTCGCCGTCTGCCCCCGGCTGGTCGCGCCGACCAGCGCCCACTTGTCGCCGTCCTTCACCACGGCAGGCCCGCCCGAATCGCCGTAGCAGGCACTGACCTTGCCGCCCTGGTTGTCCATGCACAGCTCGGTCTTGGCGTCGAAGTCACCGCAGGCACTCGCCGCCGCGATCTTCGTGTCGACCTGCTGCAACTTGACCGGGGCCTCGCCGCAGCCCCGGGTCGGACAGGTCTGGCCCCAGCCGATCTCCCGCACCGCCGTGCCCTCCTTGGGCTTGGCCGAGGCGATCGAGATGGGGGCCGCCTTCACCGGCTTGGCCAGGTGCACCAGGGAAATGTCGTAGTTCCCCTGCCCCTGCCAGCTCCACTTCGGATGCGGGATGAACTTGTCCACCGCGACGACCTCGCCACCCTTGGTCCGGTCGGTGCTGCCGATGCGGTACTGCCACTGCGCCGGGTCCTCGACGCTGTCGTCCTGATTGGTCACACAGTGCCCCGCCGACACCAGCCATTGCTCGGCGATCAGCGAAGCACCGCAGTTGTGCTGCCCGTCCTTGGTCTGCATGGATGCCATGAACGGATAGGTCTCCGTCGCGTCACCACCGCCGATGATGAACGGCTGCACCCCACCGTCCGGCGCTCCGGCGGCGACGGCCGGGGTGACGAAACCGAGAAGTGCGGCTGACGCGGCCAGCAATCCCGCGACCATGGACCGTTTCCTCATCTGATCCCCTTCCTTTCCCTGCGGTCAGTTATTTTCACCCTGATCGCAGGGGACGTTAGGGGGCGAGCGCACGACCTCGGTACCTACGATCGTCGGAACCGGTCTTTACTATCGAATACCCCGTGAACCGTAACCGGAATCAGCCGGAAGAATCCTCTGTGGACAGATTTACCCCGGTCTTCCGGCACGCGACGAAAGTAGGGGAACGCGAATCACCTCTCCGCTTCGCCGTTATTGGGACGCCCGTACCGCCGCGAGAACGTCGTCGGTGGCCGGGTCGAGAATGTCGTCGAAATCGTGGTGCCGGGCGACGTACTTCGCGACGAACGGGCAGACCGCCACGATCCGCCTGCCGTCGGCGCGGGTGAGTTCGAGCGCCCGCGCGATCAGCGCGCTCGCCAGTCCCCGCCCCGCGAACCGCTCGTCGATTTCGGTGTGGAAGAAGACCCGCCGTTCCTCGTGGTCGAGGAATTCGGCGAACCCGGCGGCCTCGCCACCGGCGGTGATCTCGTACCGGTCCTTCTCCGCCGATCGGGTGACCGCGACGTTCTGCTGCTCTGCCATGGCCTCACCCTAGGCCGGGCCCCGCGGCTACGCTCGGCCATGAGACCGGCGCGACGCCGGCCGCAGGCGCACGGGAGAGCGGATGAGCAACCTGGAAACCACCCCCGCGGAGCTGACCTGCACGGGCGACGGCGAAACCGCGCCCGGCCTGGTCCTCACCCCGCGTGCGGTGCCGCTCGGCGGACCGCGCGGGATGACCGTGCGCCGGACGCTGCCCCAGCGGTCCCGCTCGCTCATCGGGGCCTGGTGCTTCGCCGACCACTACGGGCCCGACGACGTCTCCGGCACCGGCGGGATGCGGGTCGCCGGGCACCCGCACACCGGGCTGCAGACCGTGTCCTGGCTGTTCGACGGCGAGGTCGAGCACCGCGACACGGTCGGCACCCACGCGCTCGTCCGGCCCGGCGAGGTCAATCTGATGACCGCGGGCAACGGCATCGCGCACTCCGAGTACTCGACCCCGGCCACCAGCGTCCTGCACGGTGCCCAGCTGTGGGTGGCACTGCCCGAACGGCACCGGTTCGCCGCGCCCGCCTTCGAGCACTACGCGCCGCCCGTGCTCGACCACGACGGGGCGCGCGTGCTCGTCTTCCTGGGGTCCCTGCTCGGCAGTTCGTCGCCGGTCCACACGTTCACCCCGTTGCTGGGCGCCGAAATCACGCTCCGCGCCGGCCAGCAACTGCGGCTCGACGTCGACCCCTCGTTCGAACACGGCGTGCTCGTCGACACCGGCGAGGTCCGCGCCGCCGGGGTCACCGCGGGGCCGGGCCACCTGATCTACCAGCCGACGGGCCGGCCGCGGCTGGACCTCGCGGCGGCACCGGATCGCGACACCCGCGTGCTGCTGCTCGGCGGCGAGCCGCTGGGCGAACAGATCGTCATGTGGTGGAACTTCATCGGGCGCTCCCACGAGGACATCGCCGCCTACCGCGAGCAATGGCAGGCGGAGCGGGCGAACCCCGGCGGGGACGGAGCCCGGTTCGGCTCCTTCCCCGCACAGTGGGCGGAGACGCTCGCCGCGCCGGAGCTGCCCCACGCGCGGCTGCGCACGCGAGGGTGAGGCGCGCTCAGCCGGGGAGGTCGCTGATCTCCCACAGCCCCAGCGCTTTGTCCGCGTAGGCGCCGTCCTCCTCGGTACAGCCCTCGAGGAGGACGGCCAGTGGCTCGGGGAAACCGAACGGCTCCCGGCACAGGTTCAGCGGCCGCCAGTCCCCCGTCGGGATGTCGGTGTTGGTGGTCAGTTCGACGAACGTGGTGGTCAGCAGGTACCGGGACCCGCTGCGCTTGAGGTTCTCCACGGCCCGCCCGATCTCGGCGAAGCTCAGATGCACCAGGCAGTCCCGGCACAGCACCAGATCCGCCCTCGGCAGCGGATCCGCGGTCAGGTCCAGCACCCGGAACTCCCGCGTGCCTTCCTGCCCGTACCGCTCGGTGTTGCGGTCCACCAGATCGGCGACGATATCCCCGCCGAGATACCGTTCCACACCGAGATCGACGCCGCTCAGCCAGCCGAAGTCCCCGCACGGCAGGTCGAGCAGGGTGCGCACGCCGAACCGGCCGAGCAGCTCCGGCAGCCGCGCGCGCAGTTCGCGAGTCTGTTCGAGTTCCGAGCCCTGCCCGGACACCGAGTCGTCCGAACCCCACAGGTTGTTCCGGAAGATGTGCGTGAAGCGCTCCCTGGCGTCCATCTTCGCGAGCGTGTCGGCGTGTTGTTCGTAACTGCGCTGCGCCACCGTGATCGGCCGATCGTCCATGTCGCCACCATACTGATCACCGGCGGGAAAGCGCTTCCCTTCCGCGCTCCCTTTTCGTGCTCGCGGCTAGCGCCGCACCGGCGCCCGGACGGGACGGCGGGAGAAGCGCAGGGCACCGTCGTCGATCTTGCCGTGCCGCAGGTTCACGACGTCGTGCGCGTAGCTCATGCCGAGCTGCCAGGGGGCCCGCGAACCGGCGCGCGGGAACTCGTCGATGGAACGCCGCACGTAGCCCGCGTCGAAGTCCATCAGCGGCTGTTCGGTGACCGACGGGTCGTCGTTGACCGGGACGAACTGGTCGTACCCCCGGGAGTCGAGATACCGCAGCAACCGCACGACGAATTCGCTGACGAGGTCGGCCTTGAGCGTCCACGACGCGTTCGTGTAACCGATCGTGAACGCGAAGTTCGGCACGCCGGACAGCATCATTCCCTTGTACGCCATGGTTTCCGGCAGTTCGACTTCGCGCCCGTCGACGGCGAGCCGGATACCGCCGAGTGCCAGCAGCCGCAGCCCGGTCGCGGTGACGACGACGTCCGCGTCGAGTTCGGCCCCGGATTCCAGGCGCAGCCCGGACTCGGTGAACGTCGCGATCCGGTCGGTGACCACCGACGCGCTCCCCCGCCGGATCGCGCGGAACAGGTCGCCGTCGGGCACGAGGCACAACCGCTGGTCCCACGGCTGGTAGCGCGGCTTGAAATGCGTGTCGACGTCGTAGCCGGACGGCAGCAGGCGGGTGTTCGCCCGGCGGATCAGCTTGCGCACCAGCCCCGGGTGCCGCCTGCTGAGCTGGTAGAACAGCGTCTGGCTCAGCACGTTCTTCCACCGCGCGATCGGATACGCGCGCCGGGCGCCGAGCAGGCTCCGCAGCCGGTTCGCGAGCGCGTCCTCGGCGGGCAGCGCCATGATGTAGGTCGGCGACCGCTGGAGCATCGTGACGTGGGCGGCCTTGTCCGCCATCGCCGGGACCAGGGTCACCGCCGTGGCGCCGCTGCCGATCACCACGACCTTCTTGCCGGTGTGGTCCAGGTCCTCCGGCCAGTGCTGGGGGTGCACGACCGTCCCGCCGAAGCGTTCGATGCCGGGGAATTGCGGCGTGTGGCCCGCGTCGTAGTGGTAGTAACCGCTGCACAGGTACAGGAAGTTCGCGGTCAGCGTCACGGTTTCGCCGTCGTGGACGGCTTCCACGGTCCAGCGAGCGTCCTCTGTGGACCATTCCGCCCGCACGACGCGGTGCCCGAACCGGATGTGCCGGTCGATGCCCGCCTCGGCCGCGGTGTCGCGAACGTAGCGCAGGATCGACGGCCCGTCCGCGATCGCCTTCGCCTGCGTCCACGGCCGGAACCGGTAGCCGAGCGTGTGCATGTCCGAGTCGGAGCGCACGCCCGGGTAACGGAACAGGTCCCACGTTCCGCCGATGGCGTCACGAGCTTCGAGGATCGTGTACGTCCGCTTCGGGAAGGCCGACTGGAGGTGGTGCGCCGCGCCGACGCCGGACAGCCCGGCACCGACGATCAGCACGTCGACGTGTTCGGTCGTCATCGCACGGCCTCCTGGGTCCGGGTGGCTTGGGCAGGTGCCGCCCGCTCGGCGGTCCGGCGGCGGACGACGGCGAGACCACCCTTCCCGGGAGCGTAGGCTATCCCGCGCGAATGCCATCGCTCGTCGCGCTCGTTCGTCGGTATCAGGGTGTACTCGCGCAGCAGCGTCCGCAGCACGACGTTCAGCTCCATGGTCGCGAAGGCCGCGCCGATGCACCGCCGGGTCCCGCCGCCGAACGGGATCCACTGGTAGAGGTCCGGCCGCGTGCCGACGAAGCGCGACGGGTCGAACGCCCGCGCGTTCGGGAAGAGCGTCTCGTCGTCGTGGATCAGGGCGATGCTGACCAGCACCGCGTACCCCTTCGGCAGCGTCCAGCGGCCGAGCCGGAGACTGTCCGCCTTGACCTGCCTCGACGTCAGATCGATGACCGGCCGGGTGCGCTGCACTTCGAGGATCGTCGCCTCCCGCAGTTCCTTGCCGCCCGCGTCGGTCTCCTCGACGAGGTCACGCAGCACCGCCGGATGGCGGCGCAGCCGTTCGACCGCCCAGGCCAGCGTCGTCGCCGTCGTCTCGTGCCCGGCGGTGAGCAGCGTGAGGAGCTGGTCGGCGATCTCACCGTGGCTCATCGCGGAGCCGTCGTCGTAGCGGCTCTGCAGCATCAGGGCGAGGACGTCGTCGCGCTCGTCGAGATTTTCGCCGTGGGACGCCTTGACGATCAGCCGTTCGACGATGGCGTCGTACTCGCGCCGCATCGCCCTGAACCTGCCCCACGGGCTCCACCGTGCCTCGCCGAACTTAGGCATCGGGACCACGGCCAGCCGCGAACCGAGGGTGACGAAGGGCGGCAACAGATCGCGCAGCCGGGAGAGTTCGGCGCCCTCGGCGCCGAACACCGCGCGCAGGATGACGTTGAGCGTGATCCGCATCATCGAAGGCAGCGTCGCGAACGGCCGTCCTTCCGGCCACGAAGCCATCTCGCGCAGCGTTTCCGCTTCGACGATCTTCTCGTACGCGCCGAGACGACGGCCGTGGAACGGCGGGACGAGGAGTTTGCGCTGCTGCCGGTGTTCGTCGCCGGACAACGCGAAGAACGAGCGAGGGCCGAGCACTCTGCCGAGGTTCACTTCGAGGTTGTCGGCGACCTCGGGACCGGTCATGAACAGCTGCTTGATCTCGGCGGGATCGCTGATCACCACGGCGCGGCCGAAGACAGGGACGTGCACGGTGAACGCGTCGCC
The DNA here is from genome assembly GCF_042739895.1 of Amycolatopsis sp. NPDC059021. Lineage (NCBI taxonomy): Bacteria > Bacillati > Actinomycetota > Actinomycetes > Pseudonocardiales > Pseudonocardiaceae > Amycolatopsis > Amycolatopsis sp. NPDC059021. The sequence goes on along the minus strand of NZ_JBHYIQ010000011.1, from coordinate 47,283 downwards.
GTAGCGGTCCCGCAACCGCCGCATCCCGCGCAACGGCATGGTCAGCGCGTACGCACCCTGGAAGGCGCGCGGCGCCGAGGGGCCAGGAGGAAGCTTGACAGTCATCGAGCCGGCACCCTTCTCGGCGTGGTACGTCAACGTACCGTCGGTACGGTACGCCGGAGTACCATTGCTGCACAAGAGCTTCTCGGATGCGGGAGGTATAGCGTGACCACGGTGACGACCGCTCGACAGCAGCACTCCGAGACGACGCCGGCGTCCGACGAGGCCGGGAAATTCCGCCAGCGGCTGCTCGACGGCCTCGCCGCCTCGATCGTGGAGGACGGCTACCGGGACACCACGATCGCCGACATCGTCCGCCGCGCGCGTACCTCGCGGCGGACGTTCTACGAGCACTTCTCCAGCAAGGAAGCCTGTTTCGTCGCTCTGCTCGCCGACGCGAACGCCGAGATGGTGCGGCAGATCGCGGCCGCCGTCGACCGGAGCGCGCACTGGGAAAGCCAGGCGCGGCAAGCGATCGAGGCGTGGATCGCCTGCACGGAATCCGAGCCCGCGCTCACGCTGAGCTGGATCCGTGACGTCCCGGCGCTCGGTGCCGCCGCCCGTCAATTGCAGCGCGACACGATGGAAGCGTTCATCGTCATGATCCAGACGCTGTGCGACACCCCCGAATGGCGGACCGCCGGGATCGGGCCGGTGTCCCGTCAGCTCGTGATCATGCTGCTCGGCGGGTTACGCGAGCTGACCGCGAGCACCGTCGAGGACGGCGGGCGGATCGGCGACCTCACCGAGGTCGCCGTCCACGCCACGATCGCGCTGCTCGGCCCGCGCCCCTAGGCTCACACCGCCGCGGGCGTCTCCTGGGCGAGCAGTTCCCGCACCCGCGGGACGACCTCGGTGCCGTACAGCTCGATCCCGGTCATCATCCGCTCGTGCGGCAGGGTGCCCTGCGAGTACTTGAGGTCGAAGCGGTCCGCGTCCAGTGCCCGGACGGTCCGCGCGATCTTCCTGGCCACCGTCTCCGGCGAACCGACGTGCAGCGCGCCCTCGTGGACGTCGGCCTCGAACTTCTCCCGCGTCAACCGCGGCCAGCCGCGCTCGGCGCCGATGCGGTTCAGGATCACCTCCGTGTGCGGCCACAGCGTCTCGATCGCCTCCTCGTCGGTCTCGGCGACCAAGCCCGGCGAGTGCACGGCCACCGGCAGCGGCTCCCTGCCGAACTGGTCCAGCGCCCGGTGGTAGAGATCGACGTACGACGCGAAGCGGACCGGGTCGCCACCGATGATCCCGAGCACCAGCGGGAAGCCGTACTTCGCCGCGCGGACCACCGACTCCGGGGTGCCGCCGACGCCGACCCAGGTGCGGATGTGCCCGCTCTCGGTCTTCGGGTACACGTGCTGGTTGTCCAGCGCGGCCCGCAACCCGCCTTCCCAGGTCACGGCCTCCTCGGTCAGCAGCTTCGCCATCAGCTCGAGCTTTTCCGAGAACAGCTGCTCGTAGTCGCCGAGGTCGTAGCCGAACAGCGGGAACGACTCGGTGAACGAACCACGGCCGAGGATGATCTCCGCGCGGCCACCCGAGATCGCGTCGAGCGTGGCGAACCGCTCGAACACGCGCACCGGGTCGTCCGAGCTGAGCACGGTGACCGAGCTGCTCAGGTGGACACGCTCGGTGCGGCTCGCGATTCCCGCGAGCACCACCTCGGGCGCGGAAACCGCGTAGTCGTCGCGATGGTGCTCACCCACGCCGAAGTTGTCGAGGCCGACCCGATCGGCGAGGACGCCCTCCTCGATCACGTTCCGGATCACCTGCCCGTACGGAAGACGCTCCCCCGCGGCGTCGACCGTGACGTCACCGAAGGTGTCCGCCCCGAATTCCACGTTCTTGGCCATGCCGTCTTCCCCTGTCCCTGTGCCGATCACGCTGTTAGATGCTTCGTCAAGCAACTACAATACCCGCATGCCTTCTTATTCCCGGCCGGTCCAGCCCCTCACCCCCGCCGAGGAGACGCTGTTCCGCACCTGGCTGCGGGCCGCGCGGCTGATCCGCCGTGCGTTCGACGAGGACCTCGAGCGCGAGCAGCGGATGTCGCTGCACGAGTACAGCGTGCTGATGCACCTGTCCGAAGCGCCGGAACGCCGCCTGCGCATGGGCGAACTGGCCGCGGCCGTCGAGATGTCGCTGAGCGGGATGACCCGGCTGGTCACCCAGCTGGAACGGCTCGGGTTCGTCGAGCGGTGCCGCCTGGAGTCCGACGGCCGCGGCGCGAACGCGGTCCTCACCGACCGAGGGTTCGCCCGCCTCGAAGAGGCCTATCCGACGCACCTCGCGAGCGTACGGCGGCATTTCGCCGACCACCTCGCCGGGCTCGACATCGCCGAGCTGACCCGCGCACTGGCAGCCTGCGCGGACAGCACCTCGGCGTAATTCGCTCGCGGGCGCCGCCGTGCCGTCGTTATGCTCGCCGCGTCCATCGTGGATTCACCGACCGGGCCTGTGGCCGAAAAGCCGTGTGCCTTAGAAAGAGTGTCTTGATGCCCCGGCCCGCGCCGAGCGCGCCTCGCTTCACCGCGTAACCCTTCGCGTCCCCAGGACGCCGTTCGCGGTGCCCTCAGCCGCTCCACCGTGCCCGGATTCTTCCCGGGTCACGGGGCTTTCGCGCGGCCGCTCGGCCTGCTCTTGCTGTTCTCCGTACCTTTTCAGCAAGGAGCATCCCGGTGTCCACCACCGACAACACTCGTCAGAACAACACCGTCAAGATCGGTACCTTCGCCTGCGTCCGCTGCGGCCTGACCGTGTCGGCCTTCGCCGCCGACGGCACGCGGCGCAACCACTGCCCGTCCTGCCTGCACTCCCGGCACATCGTCGACCACACCGACGACAGCCCGGGTGACTGCCAGGCACGGATGACCCCCATCGCGATCGCCGTCACGCGCGGCGGCGACTGGATGGTCATCCACCGGTGCGTGCGCTGCGACGAACTCACGGCGAACCCGATCTGCGCGGACGACAACCAGCTCATCCTGATGCGCATGGCGGTCCGCCCGCTGGCCCAGCCGCCGTTCCCGCTCGAAGTGTTCGGCGACCTGTGATCGTGGCCCGGCAGAAAGGAAAACCACATGCCACGACGGAACAACCGCCAGGAACGGGCTCGTACGCAACGGCACAAGGACGTCCAGCACGCCGAAACCGGGTACCGCGCGTTCCGGTGCGTGGGGTGCCGGCTCGACGTGCCACCGGACGCCCCGGGCACCGCGCACCGCAACCACTGCCCGCACTGCCTGGCCAGCCTGCACGTCGACCGCCGCGTCCCCGGTGACCGGGCCGCGTCCTGTCGCGGGCGGATGGAGGCACTGTCGATGTCGGTCCGCCCGGACGGCGAATGGCTGATCATCCACCAGTGCCGGACGTGCGGTGAGCTGTCGGCCAACCGCATCGCGGGGGACGACAACGCGCTGGTGCTGCTGCGGCTGGCGCTCAAGCCGCTGCGGGACACCAGGGCGGCGACCCGCACGCTGCTCGCCCTGTGAAAACCGGGGCCGCCGAAGCGATCTCTTCGGCGGCCCCGGCCAGTCACCGGCCCGCCGCGGCGTCGCCGATCGCTTCGTCGAGAATGGACAGACCGAGCGCGAGTTCCTCCTCGGTGACGGTCAGCGGCGGCGCGATCCGGAACACTCCGCCCATTCCGGGCAACTGCACGATGTTCATGTGCAGGCCGAGTTCGAGGCAGCGCCGGGTGACCGCCGCGCCGAGTTCGTCGGAACCGCGCTTGGTCTCCCGGTCGGTGACCAGCTCGAGGCCGGCGAGCAGGCCCCGGCCGCGGACGTCCCCGACGACCGGATGCCGCTCGGCGATCGCGTCGAGGCCCTGCCGGAGAAGCACGCCCAGACGGGCTGCGCGCTCGTCGAGCCGCTCGGCCGTGAGGACGTCGAGCACGGTGTTGCCGACGGCGGCCACCAGCGGGTCGGCGACGTGGGTGGTCAGGAACAGGAACCCGCGCTCGTGGGCCGTCTGCTCGATTTCCGCGCTGGTGAGCACGGCGGCGAGCGGCAGCCCGGCACCGAGGGTCTTGGACAGGGTCAGGATGTCCGGGACCACGCCGTCGCGTTCGAAGGCGTACCAGGTCCCGGTGCGGCAGAGCCCGGTCTGCGCCTCGTCGAGGATCAGCAGCATCCCGCGTTCCCGGCATTTCTCCCGCAGGGCGGCGAAATAGCCGGGCGGCGGCTCGATGATCCCGCCCGAGCTGAGGATCGGCTCCACCACACACGCGGCGAGCGCGCCGACCGACTGCGCGTCGATCATCTCGAACCCGAAGTCCAGCTGACGCCGCCAGTCGAGTTCACCGTCGGGAGTGGTGAAGTCGGGGCGGTAGGCGTTGGGGACGGGAAGCGCGAAGTTGCCTGGCGCCGCGGGACCGTAACCCTTGCGGCCCGCGCTGTAGGTCGCGTTGGCGGCCCCCTGCGTCATCCCGTGCCAGGAACGGGCGAACGAAACGATCTCGTGCCCGCCGGTGACGAGCTTCGCCATCCGGATCGCGGCCTCGTTCGACTCGGCGCCGGTCGTCAGGAGCAGCGCCTTCTCCAGCGGCGCGGGCAGGGAATCCGCGAGCCGCCTGGCGAGGTCGACGACCGGGCGGCTCAGCATCCCGCTGAACAGATGGTCCAATGTGGACACCTGGCGCCGCACGGTGGCGACGATCTCCGGATGCGCGTGGCCGAGGATCGCGCTCATCTGCCCGGAGGTGAAGTCGAGGATCCGCCGGCCGGTCTCGGTGTAGACGAAGCTCCCCTCGGCATGGTCGATGATCTCGCGGGTGAACGCGCCCCCGCCGGTGTAGCGCACCAGATGGCGGTCGGCGTCGGCCCAGAACGTCGCGGCGGTGGACGGGTCGGTGATCGGAGCAGCCATGTCTCCGACGCTAAGGGCACCCCGAGCGACGCGTCCATCTCACGATTCCGGCTGTGCTGTTCGGTGAAACCGCACAACAATGGCGGCATGCTGAACCCGTGGCGGCTCCGCCTGCTGAGCCAGCTCGACACCCTGGGCACCGTCCGCGCCGTGGCGCAGGCGGCCAACCTGAGCGCTTCGAGCGTGTCCCAGCAGCTCGCGGTGCTGGAGAGCGAAACCCGCACGCGCCTGCTCGAACGGACGGGACGCCGGGTCCGGCTGACCCCGGCCGGGCTGATCCTGGCGCGCCGGGCACGGGCGATCCTCGACCACATGGACACCGTCGAGGCCGAGCTGCGCAGCCTCGGCGAGGAGCCGGTCGGGCTGGTGCGGCTGGGGTCCTTCCAGAGCGCGATCCACACCCTCGCGGTCCCGGCGGTGACCCGGCTCGCGCGCTCGCATCCGCATCTCGACGTCGAGCTGCTGGAGCTGGAGCCGCACGAGAGCATCCCGGCACTCCAGGTCGGCGACGCCGACCTCATCATCACGACACCGGACTTCGTCGAGCAGCCGCTCGGCCCGGACGTCGACGTCGTGCCGCTGGCCATCGACCCGATCGTGCTCGTGCTGCCCGCGGATCATCCCACGGCGGGCCGGGGGCCGGTGGACCTCGCCGCCTGCGCGAACGAGCCGTGGGCGTTCGACATTCCGCAGTCGTACATGGCGAACGTGGCGATCCGGCTGTGCCGTCAGTCCGGTTTCGAGCCGCGGGTGGTGTGCCGCTTCAGCAACTACCTGATGACCCTGCAGCACGTCGAGGCCGGGCTGTCGATCGCACTGCTTCCCAGCCTCGCCGTCGATCACCGCTACCGCGTCGCCACCCGCGAACTCGCCACCCCGGTCACCCGCACGATCACCGCCGCTCTCCGGCGAGGTTCACCACCGCGCGCGGCGGTGAACCTCGTGCTCGACGCGCTCCGGCACCACCCGGCGCTGCCCGCCTCCGTGGCGCCCGCCGCCCCGGATCAGGCGGCGGGTGGCCAGGTGTAGAGCTTCTCCGGCGTGATCCGGACGATCAGCCGTTCGGCCGCGGGCTCCGGCGGCGGTGTCGCGCCGCCCATGTAGCGGTCGTACATCTCGTGCAGCAGCGTCTTCCCGGGATCCGGGGTGATCTCCACGGTGCCGCGGATCTCGACGTAACGGCCGGTCTCCTTGCCGAGTACGAGCAGGCTGACCCGCGGATCGCGGCGCATATTGCGGGTCTTGAGCCGTCCCTCGATCGTGCTGAACACGACCGTGTCCCCGTCCCGCTTGACGAAGATCACCGAGGACTGCGGACGGCCGTCCGCGTTCGAGGTCGCGATCATCGCGGCGTGCGGGCCGTCGAGCAGTTCCCGGGCGAAGTCGGTGAGGTGCGCGGTCATCGGGCTGTTCCTTTCGTCGTCCATATCCCGGTAGACCGGACGACGGCCGGAAAGGAATCGGTGCCGCGGGATTTTTCTCAGGCGACGGTCAGGACGAGCTTGCCGGGCGCGTGCCCGCCGTCGCTGACCCGATGGGCTTCGGCGGCGTCGGCGAGCGGGTAGACCGCGCCGATCCTGACCCGCAACTCGCCGCGGGCGGCCCGCTCGACGACCTCGGCCAGATCCTCGCCCCTGCTGCGGTCGTCGCCACCGCCGGAGAACGTGATCCCCAGCTCCTGCGCGGCGGGATCGGCGATCGTCACGATCCGGTCGGTGCCACCGCGCAGGGTGATCGAATCCGGCAGCGCGCCACGGCCCGCCGCGTCGAACACCGCGTCGATCCCCTTCGGCGCCAGCGCACGCACGCGATCGACGAGCCCGTCGCCGTACTCGACCGGAGTCGCCCCCAGCGAAGCGACGTAGTCGTGGTTGGCCGCGCTCGCGGTGCCGATCACCGTGGCGCCGAGCGCCACCGCCAGCTGCGCCGCGAGGCTGCCGACCGCACCGGCCGCGCCGTGGATCAGCAGCGTGTCCCCCGCGCCGACCTCCAGCACGCGCAGCACACGTCGAGCGGTTTCCCCGGCGACCGGCAGCGTGGCGGCGTCCTCCCAGCCGAGCCCGGCCGGTTTGGCCGCGACCACGGTCGCGAGCGCGTACTCCGCGTACGAGCCGGAATCCGCCCAGCCCACGACCTCCTGGCCCACGGTCAGCCCGGTGACGCCCTCGCCCACCGCGTCGACGACTCCGGCGACGTCCAGGCCCGGCGTCGACGGCAACGTCGTGGGGAACACCGCCTGCATCGCCCCGGACCGGATCTTGCCGTCGACGGGGTTGACCCCCGCCGTGTGGACCTTGACCCGTACCTGGCCCTGCCCGGGTTCCGGAACGTCCACTTCGGACAGCTGGAGTACCCCGGGATCCCCGAACCGGTCGAACGTGATCGCCTTCATGCCGTTTCCCTTCCGACTGCTGTTCCGCATTACCTGTCCGAACAGGCAACTCCGGCGACCTCTTCCGAGCGGACGACGAATGTGACCCAGGACACCAACGGCGCCAAGGTTAGTACGCTCTCCCTTCGGCGTCACCCTGACGGCTGTGCGAGCAGGTAACCTGCGAGTTCGTCGGGGAGAAAGGACGGTCGATCGCGATGGAGCAGCCGGACCCCGGGGCCGCGGCCCCGCCCGCCGCGCGCGGCGGCCCGATCAGCCACACGATCTTCCGGGTAGCACGCCTGCACCGCATGCTGGCCGGCCAGCTGCTGCGCCAGGCCGGGCTCCATCCCGGACAGGAACTGCTGATGATGCACCTGTGGGAGGCCGGCCCGCAGCGCCAGACGGACCTCGTCGCCGTACTCGGCTCCGACTCGGCCACCGTGACCAGGACGGTCACCCGGCTGGAGCGGTCCGGTTTCGTCCGCCGCACCTCGTGCCCGCACGATCGGCGGGTCACGATCGTCACCCCCACGCCCGCGAGCCTGGCGCTGCGCCGCGAGGTCGAAGAGATCTGGCGGCGGCTGGAGGACCTGACCGCCGACGGACTGACCACCGGCGAACGGGACACCGCCCTCGACGTACTGGAGCGGCTCGAACGCAATCTCGCCGAGGCCACCGCGGAACGCTGCGCGCGGACGTCGCCGCCGCGCCGCCCGTAACCGGTGGCCACCCGGGGCGCCCGTTCCGGGTTACGGTCACGGTATGCGCTTTGGTATTTCCCTTCCCCAGTTCTTCGCCGACGGCGAGTTCGACCCGGCCGGCTTCCGCGCGTTCCTGCGGCGCGCCGAGGAACTCGGTTTCGACAGCGGCTGGACACAGGAGCAGGTCCTCGGCTCGATGCCGCATCTGAGCCCGATCGAGACGATGACCTACGCCGCCGCCTGCACCGAGCAGCTCCGGCTCGGATGCGCGGTGTTCGTCTCTCCCCTGCACAACCCGGTCCACCTCGCCAAGCAGCTCGGCACGCTGGACCAGCTCAGCCGCGGACGGCTGGACGTCGGCATCGGGACCGGCGGCAAGGGCCGGGCGTTCGGCGCGTTCGGCATCGAGGCCGAGGGCCTGGTGTCGCGGTTCACCGAGGGCCTGCGGCTGATGCGCGAGCTGTGGACGCAGCCCGAGGTGACCTTCGACGGGCGGTTCTGGCAGCTCGAAAACGCTTCCATGGAGCCGAAACCGTTCCAGAAGCCGGGCCCGCCGGTCTGGTTCGGCGGCAGTCACCCGAACGCGCTCGCGCGGGCGATCCGGCTCGGCGACGGGTTCTTCGGCGCGGGTTCGTCCACCACCGCGAAGTTCGCCGAGCAGGTCAAACTGCTGCGCGCCGGACTCGCCGAAGCGGGACGGCAGGACTTCCCGATCGCCAAGCGCGTCTACATCGCCGTCGACGACGACGCGGCCCGCGCGCAGACCCGTATCGCCGACGGACTGGCCGCGCTCTACGGCAAGCGCGGCTTCGAGGACGTGGCTGTCGCGGGCACCGCCAAGGACTGTGTGGACGGTGTGCGCGAGGTGATCGATGCGGGCGCCGAACTGGTCCTGTTCACCCCGCTGTTCGACCAGGCCGAGCAGATGGAACGCCTCGCCGCGGAGATCATGCCACAGCTTCCCTGATCTCCGCGGTCACTCGCGCTCGGCCCTGCGCAGCCCGCGCTCGGGTGTCCACCACTCGACGACGAGCATCGTGGCCTTGTCGTCGAGGTGGGTGTGCACCACTTCGGCGATATCGGCGTGGAAACGGTCGCTGCCCTCGCCGTCGGCACCTTGTCCGGCGACGAGGGCCCGGCCGGAGATCTTCGCCTCGCCCGGCCATTGCGCCTCGGCGCCTTCGACCGGGTCGACCGTGGCACTGTGCAGAGCGAAGCGCGGATCCCGGCGGAGATCCGCGCCCTTGCGGGCGTTCGGCATCGATCCGAAGACCAGCTCACCATCCTCGAAGACCGCCTCGATCCCGGAGATCCGCGGCGACCCGTCGGCCCGCAAGGTGGCCATGGTCTTGTGCCGATGGGCGTCGAACAGCGCCCGCACCCGCCGCGCGAACTCGGGTGCCGCCTGTTCGACGTCGCGCCAAGCCGTCATGCACTCACGGTACCGACGGCGCAGCCACACTCAAAGTACATCTGATCCTCGAGGTCCTCGCCTATGCGGCCGAGGAGGCCGAGAGCAACGCCGGCGGACGATGCACCAGGGGCAGACCGTCAAGAAGCCGATCATGGCGACGAAGGATCTGCGGTTCTTCGACTTCCCCGACGCCCAACTGCTTCCCGACGGTCACCCACGCCGCGGAATGTCCGTCGTCGCGGCACTGAGCGAGTGGCTCGTGCACACCAACCGGCGCCACAACGGTTCATGGACCCAACGCTACGAACACGGCATCCCGGCCACCGACCTGACCCCGATCGCCGACGACGGCACGACCGGGACAACCGTCCTCTTCCGCCCACAGCAGAACCTGGACGCGACGACTCAACCCCCGGCAAGCACGCTGCAGCAATGGACCGAATCATGGCCACAGCTGTCCATCGAGACGATCGACCGGCGAGTCGGCTGACCTCGACTGTCCCGTGCCTCGTCGCCGAGCAGCCCTTGGTCGATGATTTCTCTCGCAAGAGAAGGAAAACAAGCCAAGCCTCCGTGCAGACGCCGGTCGGCTTACGTCCAGCGGCAGCAGGTACGTCTGACCGGTACGGCACGCTGGCGCCGGGCTCCTGGTGCGAGAGAAGTGGCTTCGGTAACCACCTCCCCTACCAGGCGCCCATGCCCACCATAGGTTCAAGGGGCGATGGGTATGTGGAGGACGTTGCGTCTGGGTGTGCGTAAGGGATCTACGTAATCTGGCGGGATGAACTCGGGGAGTCCGTCCTCGGCGATCCGGACCGACCAGTCGGCTTTGTGCAGGAGTCGGTGGTGGGCGCCGCAGAGCAGGACGAGATTCCGGAGAACGGTCAGTCCGCCGTGTATCCACATAGTGACGTGGTGGGCGTCGCAATGCCGGGGTTTGCGGTGGCAGCCGGGGAATGCGCAGCCGCCGTCCCGGATGGTCAACGCTTTGCGTAGCGCGGGTGTAACCAATCGTTTGGCTCTGCCGAGATCAAGGGGTTCGCCCCTGGAGCCGAGAACGGCGGGGATGACCTGGCAGTCGCAGGCCAGCATCCGGGCTTCGGTGGCGGTGATGGTGCTGACCATGTCCAGGCAGGCGGTGCCCAGCTTGGACTTCAGGTCCTCAAGGGTCACTGTGACCAGGAGTTGGGCCCGGTCGCCGCCGGGCACATCCGGGACGTTGGCGAGCATCGCGATCGCCTCGCCGAAGGCTTCCCCGTAGCGTTCGGGGACCGAGCGCAGGTCGGGCCATTTGTCTTCCCCAGCAGGACGCGGGGTGGCCAGTGGATCGAGGATGGTGCTCAGCCGGGTTCCGGTGATGGGGTCGAGCTGTCCGTCGATGTCGAACCAGCCGTCCTTGCGCTGTCGTACCCGCAGTTCCGGCTTCCGCTCCGGCGGGTCCGGGTCCTTCGGTGGCTTCCCGTCCTGGTCCATCCGCGCCAGCAACTCATCAGCGGCTTTCACCACCTCTTGAGGCGTCGCGTGACGAGCCAGCTCCACCAAGATCTTCTCGGCCTTGGATCTGTCCTCATCGGACACAAAGCTCGGGACCTTCTTCAGGAACTGGAGAATACGGTCGCTGTGGTGCGGGCCGATCTCACCGTCCAGTGCGGCGGCGCCGGTTGCTGGCGCCACCGCGGGGAGTTCGGTACCGTCGAGGTTACGGCCGGGATTCAACCCGTGGGCACGATCGAGATACTTTTTGGCTTCACCACGCGACATTCGAGCCATATGCGCGAACCACGCCGCAGTGGAGCCGTATCCGTACAGTTTGGACGCGCCGCGAGAGTCGATCTCCGCGAGGTAGTGGCCGAGTTCGGCGTCCAGGCGCCACAAGGACTCCAGTCGTGTACGCACCTCATCGGCGAGTTCACGACCGGATCGCCGCCACAGCTCCTGCGGCGGTTCCAGAGTGGACAGATTCCCGGACACACCACCATCATACCGCGCCGGATAGAACATATGTACGACATGATCGAGTGAAATCATCCGCTTGACTTTCGCGGTTATGCGGCGGCATTCGTTGACGATGTCAGGCTGCGATGAGGACGCGGCGGAGCTTGGTGATCGTGGCGAGTGGACGGTGCGCTGGACAGCTTTTCGGTGCGGTTGCGGACTTCTCCCGCGCCGGTGGTGTTCTTGACATCGGCGAAGGCGCCCTCGATGGACCATCGTGCGGCATAACGTTCGATAATGATGACGGTGGACATGGCCAGTCCCGGTGTGCCGATACGTAGTCGGCCGCGTCTGCCTCGCGCCCCATGGCCGGGCGCCACTGAATCGAGCGCCGCATCCCACACGATGAAACAGGAACGTCGGCTTTCAGGAGGTGCGCGCGTCCCCATGACCCGCCAGCCGCCGCTCCAGACCGTCGATCAGCGCGGACAGCCCGATGTCGAAGGCGCGCTCGGCATCGTCGGGCAGCCCGGTCGCCTGGTCGTGTACCGAGCCGATGACGAGGTATTCGATCGCGCGCACGACCGGTACCAGGTCGTCCTCCGGCCAGCCTGCCTCGCGCAGGACGGCGAACACCTTGTCGTAGGCCGCCAGTACCGTCGGCGACCGCACCGGCTGGGCCGTCAGCAGCGGGACGACGTGGGGGTGCGCCGCGAACGACGCGCGGTAGGAACGGGCGACGCGGTCGCAGGCCAGGGTCCAGGGACGCAGGTCCGCGGCGGCGAGATCCATGTCGGCGGTGAGCAGCTCCCGGAGGCCTTCGATGATCTCGTCACGCCCGGAGACGTGGTTGTACAGCGAGGGGCCCTTGACTCCCAGTTCCGCGGCGATCCTGTTGGTGGACAAGGCATCGGGGCCGTGCTCGTCCACCAGTCGCAGCGCCGCGCGGAGGATGCCATCCCGGCTGATCAGCGCCTGCTTCGGTCGTGCCATCGGTCCGTCCTGGCGGGGTTGTTCCTCGGCCCCGGATAGCCTACCGTCCTAAAACTAGAACCTCTAGTCCAAGGCGGTGGTCCGGTGGAGTACAGCGAGTACCGGCGGTTCGACGCGGTCGGCCTTGCCGAGCTGGTGGCACGCGGCGAGGTCTCCCCCGCCGAGCTGCTGGAGGTGGCGATCGCGCGCGCCGAGCGGGTCAACGGGCCGCTCAACGCGATCGTGTACCCGATGTACGACATCGCCAGGAAACGCGCCGCGACCGGCCTTTCCGGACCGTTCGCCGGGGTGCCGTTCCTGCTCAAGGACCTGCACCAGGACTACGCGGGGCTGCCCACCGGCAGCGGCTCCCGCTCGCTGCGGCACCGGCCGGCGGCACGGCACAGCGAGGCCGTCCGGCGCTGGCTCGACGCGGGCCTGGTGATCTTCGGCAAGACCGCGACACCGGAGTTCGGCACCAAGGCGGTCACCGAGTCGGCGGCGACCGGGCCGACCCGCAACCCGTGGAATCCCGGGCACACGCCCGGCGGCTCCTCCGGCGGTTCCGCCGCCGCGGTGGCCGCGGGCGTGGTGCCGGCGGCGGGAGCCAGCGACGGTGGCGGTTCGATCCGGATTCCCGCCGCCTGCTGCGGGATCTTCGGGCTCAAACCGGGACGGGGGCTGCTGCCCTGCGGCCCGGACCACGCCGAGTACCTGCACGGCGCCGCCACCGAGGGCGTCCTGTCCCGGAGCGTGCGGGACACCGCGGCGATGCTCGACGTCCTGGCCCGCACACCCGACCCCGGCGGCCCGTACCTCGCCGCGATTCCCGAAACGCCCTACGCCGAACTCGCCCGGCGGGAGCCCGGCAAACTGCGCATCGGCTACACCACCTATTCCCCGCTCGGCACCGCCGTCCACCCGGAGGCCGTCGCCGCGGTGGACAGCGCCGCGGTACTGCTCGCCAAGCTCGGCCACGACGTGGAGCCCGCGGACCCCGGCATCGACGGCGCCCAGCTCGCCAAGGACTTCCTGACGATGTGGTGCGCGCAGTCCGCCACCACCATCGCCGAGATCCAGCGCACCACCGGAGCCTCCACAAAGGACTTCGAGCTGGACACCCGGCTGCTCGCCGCCTCGGCCTACGCGGTGCGCGCCCCCGAGTACGTCGCCGCGCATCACCGGTGGAACGCCCACACACGGGCGCTCGCCGCGTTCCACGAGAAGTACGACCTGCTGCTCACCCCGACACTGGCGGGCCCGCCGGTACGCGTCGGCGAGCTGGACACCCCGCGCCTGCTGCGCTACGTCGGCGAGGTCCTGCTTCGCCTCGGTCTCGCCGGGCCGCTCGCGAAGACGAAGGCGTGGAACGACACGGTCATCGCGAACCTGGCGCCCGTCCCGTTCACCCAGCTCGCCAACCTCACCGGCCGCCCGGCCATGTCGGTGCCGCTGTACCGCACCGGCGCGGGGCTGCCGCTCGGCGTCCAGTTCGTCGGCGGGCTCGGCAGCGAACCGGCGCTGCTCGCGCTGGCCACCCAGCTGGAAGCCGAACAGCCGTGGGCCGATGCCGAACCCGAGTTCTGATCGGACAGTCCACAAGAGACATTCAGCGAGGACGGGGGCCACTCAGCGCCGCCGCGGCGGCGTCGGCGACGCGGCGGGTGAGGTCCGGATCGGACAGCTCGGGCAGCACCCGGTCGACCGGGGCCAGCGTCGCCAGCGCGTGCGCACCGGCGCGATACACCTCGAGCCGGTACAGCGGGTCGGCATGCCGCCGGGAATCGGGCCCGTCGCGGAGCGCGCGGACCAGTCCCGGCAACGCCAGCAGATGCGCGAACGGATCATCGTGGACGAGCACTGCGGGGGCCGTGTCTTCGGCGACGGAACGGCTTCCGGCGGCACGCGCCAGATCGACGACCACCGCGGCGTCACGGGCGATGGCCGCGAGCGGGAAGCCGGGCGCGTCGGCCGGACGCCACGACGCGATGTCCCCTACACCAGCTGCCATGAGCAACGAGACCAGGAGCGGTGCCAGTTCCGCTCCCGTCACCACGACACGGCCGGCTCGGCACGGGATGTCCTTGCGCCGCAAGGTGACCAGCACGGAGGCGGCGAGCGCGACGCCGAGCGTGTCCTGCTCGGTGAGGACCGGGACCCCGCCCGCCAGGGCACGCTGTGCCGCCCCGGCCCGCGCCGCTTCGGTGCGCGCCAGGAACACCGCGGTGATCCCGGTGGGCAGCGCCCGCACCGCGGTGGACAGGTCCCCGGCGTCACGGGCCGCGACCGCCACCGGGAAGGCGTTCAACGAGGTGTGGTCACGAAGCGACCGCGCGTCGCCGCTCAGCGCGGCCAGCACCGCGCCGGGATCGCCCTCGGCACCGGGCAACGCGCTGCCGTCACCGGCGATCGCGAGCCCGGCCGCCACGTTCACGCTTCGAGGACGGCACGGTCCTCGGCCAGTGCCGCGCGGACCGCGGGAATGACGAGCACGGTGGCGTCGATGTCGTTTCGCTCGGCGAGGTCCAGCAGTTCGGCCAGCCGCGCGCGATGCAGGTAAGCCTCGTAGGGGTGCCCGGCCTCGGCCGCGACGAGGGTGGCGTCCTGTGCTTCCCCGATCCCCCGACGCAGTTCGTTCGCGAACTCGCTCACGGCTCCCGCCTTCCCGCCGAACTTCCCAAGACCTAGAGAACATACCATGTTGGCAGTTTCATAATTTTGCAACTCTTCAGTATGTGCCGGCACCGCCGTTTCGCGGACACGGCACGCGGTTCAGCCGGATCCGGTGCGCGCGGGCGCGAGCGAGGCGAGCACGGCCTCGGTGATCAGACCGGTCACTTCCCGTGCCGCACCGCGCGAAAGCATCCGACCCGGCGTGACCACGGCCGCCAGCACCGCCGCCGCGACGTGGCAGGTGTCGGCCTCCCCCGCCCTGCCCTCCGCCTGGAGCGCGGCACGCAGCAGCCCGGCCGCAGCGCACGGCGCGGCATGCACGTCGTCGCCGGTGATCACGGCGAGCGCGCCGCCGATGTCGCCGGGGAGCGCGCCGAGCAGGTCCACCACGGCGTCGGCGCCGAAAACGATCTGATGCAACGGGAAAACCGCGCCGTCGGCGGCGTTCCACAGCGTGACGTCGCGGATGTCGGACGCGATCAGCAGCGGGGCGAGACCGGGCAGCAGCTCGGCACCGGCGATCACGACCCGCGCGTCGCGCG
The DNA here is from genome assembly GCF_042739895.1 of Amycolatopsis sp. NPDC059021. Taxonomy (NCBI): domain Bacteria; kingdom Bacillati; phylum Actinomycetota; class Actinomycetes; order Pseudonocardiales; family Pseudonocardiaceae; genus Amycolatopsis; species Amycolatopsis sp. NPDC059021. Next base: position 31,764 of record NZ_JBHYIQ010000011.1, on the reverse strand, counting down.
GTGCGCGTCCGCGCCGGGCCAGTGTCGCCAGCAGCGCACCGGTCACCGCGATCGCGGCCGCGTCCTGGTCCGACAGCACATAAAGCCCGCTGGCCGCACGCACCCGACGCGCCGCCGAAGCCGCCCCCGCACCCGGATGGGCCAGCAGGATCGCGCCGTACTCGCCGGCAAGGGCCGTTCCGGAACTCGCGCCAACGAGCACCCTCGCGGGAATTCCGGCCAGGCCGCTGATCAGCTCCACGTACTCGCGCGCCGGGGATTCCGCGGCACCGGCCTCGCACACGACCGCGATTCGCCGGGTTCGCTCACCGCGCATGGACATCACTCTGACCGGGAGAAGTCACCACAGCGCGATAATGTGCGCAGTTGAAGAAATTCGCAAGTGCCCGATCATGCGAGAAGAGCCACACCCGGAGCCGCGGCCTACAGGTCGTTGCCCGCGTAGGACAGGTTGAAGCTCTTGTTGGTGAGCGGGAAGTCCGGGACGATCGTGTCGGCGAGCGCCACCGGGAGCGCCGGCCAGTTGAAGAAGCTGGGATCGACCACCTTGACCCGGCTCAGCCTGCCGCCGGCGTCGATCTCGACCCGGTGGACGATCGTGCCCCGCCAGCCTTCGGCGATGCCCACCCCCGAGCGCGCGCGGGGGAACCGGCGCAGCGCCACGGTCCGGCCGAGTTCGCCGGTGTCTGCCACCAGACGGGTGATCAGCGCGACAGCGGCCTGGATTTCCTCGGCGCGGACCATGAAGCGCGCCAGCACGTCGCCGTCGGTGCGGCTGTGCGCGGCCGGGGCGAACCCGGAGCCGAACACCGGGTGGCCGGCGCGAGCGTCCTGCCGCACGCCGCTGGCGCGAGCGACATAGCCGAGTGTGCCGAGGTCCTCGGCCTGAGCGCGGGTGAGCACCGCGGTGCCGGTGAACCGGTCGGCCACCACGGCGTTGGCCAGCGCGAGACCGGCGATCTCCTCGACGTCCGCACCGATCACGGCCAGCTCGTCCGGATCGGGCAGCCGCCGGACGCGGGTGCCGCCGGGATGGACGGCACCACGCAGCAGGCGGTGCCCGGTCACCTGGTCGTTGATCCGCAGGAGCCGTTCGCGGACCCGCTGGGCGTGCACGTTGAGGATGCCGTGCCCGACGTCGTTGCACAGCGCACCGAGATCGGTGACATGGTTGTACATCCGTTCCAGCTCCAGCAGGATCGCGCGCAGGCGCACCGCGTCGTCCGGGACCACGACGTCCAGCGCGTCCTCGACGGCGAGGCAGAAGGCGAGCGTGTGACCGACGGCCGTGTCACCACTGACCCGCTCGGCGATCTCGATCGCTTCCGCGGGCCCGCGGCCATGGAACAGCTTTTCGAGTCCTTTGTGGACGAACCAGAGCCGCGCCTTGAGGTTGAGGATGGTCTCGCCGACCACGGAGAACCGGAAGTGGCCCGGTTCGATCATTCCGGCGTGCACCGGGCCGACGGGGATCTCGTACACCCCGTCGCCCTCGACCGCCCGGAACGGGTACGGGCCGTCGACATCGCCGAACGAGGGCGGCTCCCCGGCGTCGCCGAGCATCGGATACCAGCCCTGGGGCCAGTGGAAGTGCCGCACCAGCCTGCGCGGCAGCGGATGGCCGGTGGGCACGATCCCGAACAGATCACGCATCTCACGCTCGAAGCGGCCCGCCGGGAACGACAGGCCGGCCAGGCTCGGCACCCGCGGATCGGCCTTGTCGAGCGGGACGTGCAGCTCGACGCGCCGGTCCGGGCCCGCCGCGGTGAACAGGTACACCGCGCGCAGCCGGTCGCCGTCGTCATGCCCGGCGACGAGCGCGACGCGGAACCCTTCGCCGAGCAACGCCTCCGCCCGCGCGGGGAGATCACCTGGGGTGAGGATCGTCGAGCCGGTCATAGTGTCCTCGTCAGCAGTTCGGCCGCGGCGTGCAGCAGAGTGGTCAGCGGGCCCGTCGTGACGCCGAGCCCGGCGCAGAGCAGCAGTCCCCCGACGAGCGCCGTCGCCGAGGCCCGGGAGAGCCGGATCGGAGCGGTCGCGGTGCCCGGTCCCTCCGGCGGGGCGCCCAGCACCATGCCGCCGGTGTGCCCGATCAGCGCGGCCGCGATCACCAGCACCAGCACCAGCGCGGCGGCGGTGACCCAGCCCAGGCCCCCCACCGCGAACCCGGCGCGGACGATGCCGAGCTCGCTCGCGAATAGGCTGAACGGGGGCAGCCCGATGAGCGCCAGCACACCGAACCCGACGCAGCCCGCCAGCACCGGCCCGCGCGCGGCGAGGCCGCGGACACCGGCGATGCGGCTGGTGCCGACGCCCTGCAGAACGCGGCCCGCGCCCAGGAACAGGACGGCCTTCGCGAGCCCGTGGCCGAGGATGTGCAGCAGCACCGCCGCCGACGCGAGCGGGCCGCCGATCGCGGCGCCGAGCGCGATCAGGCCGAGGTGCTCGATGCTGGAGTAGGCCAGCATCCGTTTGTAGTCCCGCTGTGCCAGCAGCAGCGACGCGGCCAGTGCGAGCGACGCCAGCGCCATGACCGCCAGCAGCGTCCGGGCGAAAGCGGGCCCGAGCGCGCCGTCGGCGATGACCTTGACCCGCAGGATGGCGTAGAAGGCCACCGAAAGCAGCACACCGGACATCAGTGCCGACACCGGCGCCGGCGCCTGGGAATGCGCGTCCGGCAGCCACGCGTGCAGCGGCGCGAGGCCCGCCTTCGTCCCGAACCCGAGGACCAGCAGCGCCACCGCGATCCGCGTCACCCCGGGATCGAGGTCGCGCGCGTGGGCCGAGAGGGACGCGAGATCGATGCCGCTGCCCGCATAGGCCGCGGCGTAGTCGAGCAGCAGCGTACCCAGCAGCGCCAGCGCGATCCCGGTCGAACAGATGACCACGTACTTCCACGCCGCTTCGACCGCGTGCCGGGTGCGGCGCTGGCCGACGAGAAAGGCGGTGACGATGGTGGTGGCCTCGATCGCCACCCACAGCACGCCGAGGTTCGCCGCCAGCACGGCGAGTCCCATCGCCGCGAGGAACAGCTGAACCAGCAGGCTGTGCCGGGCCGCCGTCCGGGCCGTCGCGCGGCCCGCGGCGATTTCCCGTCGCAGGTGGGCGGGCGTGGCCGCGGTGGCGAGCAGTGCGACCACGCCGATCACCAGCAGCATGAACGCCGACAGCGCGTCGGCCCGCAGCAGCCCGCCCAGCACCTCGCGCGCCCCGTGGCCGACCACGTCGGCAGCGGTGGCGGCCGCGGCGGCCAGCATCAGCCCCGAGGCCACGGCGCCGGTCCAGACGGTGGCCCGCCGCCAGCCGAACACCGCGTGGACGAGCGCACCGAGCAGGGGAAGGACGACGAAGGCGGTGAGAGTGATCATGAGTCGCGCAGCTCCCGCAGCTCGTCGAGATCGGTGCCGCCGAAGGTCTCCCGCATCCGGCTGGTGAGGATCCGCAGGACCAGCACGGCGAGCAGGACGTCGAGCGACACGCCGAGTTCCACGATCAGCCCGGCACTGCTCGTGGTGAGGAATCCGACCGCGGTGATCCCGTTGTCCAGCAACAGGAATCCGACGAGCTGGGACAGCGCGCGGCGCCGGGTCACCACCCGCGGCGACGATCCACAGCTCGGCGGAGTGCTCGTGCGCGGCGAGCACCGCGACCAGCGTGGCCAGCGCCAGCCCCTGGAACACGAACACCCGCACGATCACCGCGAACTCGCGGCGCCACAGGATCAGCACCGCGGTCAGCAGCAGCGCACCGCCCGCGAGATCGAGCACCTGCACATAACCCGTCTCGTTCACGACACTCCCTGGGCGAGGAAGAAGGACGCCGCGACTGCCAGCAGCGCCAGCAGGAACGACCCGGCCAGCAGCTCGGGGACCCGGAACAGCCGCAGCTTGGCCAGGAACACCTCGGCCACCGCGAGCAGCACGCCCAGCACGCCGACCTTGACCACGAGCGCGATCACGCCGACGAGCACAGCGAGCGGGGTGGCCGTGGCGGCGATGCCCCACGGCACGAACAGATTCGCCAGCAGGCCGAGGAACACCGACAACCGCATCGCCGAGGCGAGCTCGATCAGAGCCAGGTCCGGCCCGGCGTATTCGAGGATCATCGCCTCGTGCACCATCGTCAGTTCCAGATGCGTCGAGGGGTTGTCCACCGGCAGGCGCCCGGTCTCGGCGATGATCACCACGATCAGCGCGACCGCGGCGAGCAGGCTCACCGGCGAGATCACCCGCGCCGGATCGTCCACAGTGGACGAAACGATGGCGCCGAGGTTCGTCGAGCCCACCCGCACCGAAAGCGCGAAGATCGCCACCAGCAGCGTCGGCTCGACCAGCGCGACGATCGTCATCTCGCGGCTGGCGCCCATGCCGCCGAACGCCGTCCCGGTGTCCAGCCCGGCCAGCGCCAGCGCCACCGTGCCCAGCGCCAGCAGCGCCACCACCGCGAACAGGTCGGCCACCGGTCCCGCCACCGAGGTCGTGCTCACGAACGGCGCCACCACCGCCACGACCAGCGTCGTCGAGACCAGGACCAGTGGGGCGAAGCGGAACACTTCGCTCGTCCCGCGCGGGGCGACGCGCTCCTTGCGCAGCAGCTTGAGCAGGTCCCGCCACGGCTGCGCGATCCCCGCGCCCGCCCGGCCCTCGAGCCGGGCCCGTGCCTGGCGCATCACCCCGGTCAGCAAGGGCGCGCCGCCGGCGACCACTACGAGCTGCACCGCCGCGCCCGCGATCGAGAACCCGCTCACCGCGTCACCGCCAGCAGGATCAGCACGCCCACGACGGTCGAGAAGCCGTAGCCGAGGTAACGGTGCACGCTGCCCGTCGCCAGCCGTCCACCCACCCGGCCCCAGGCCGTCACGGCGGTCAGCACCGGGCGGTACAGCCACCGTTCGACGCGGTCGGGCACCCGGCGCCGGTACTCCACGGCCCGTACCAGGTAGCGCGACTCCTCGTGGTGGTCGACGTCGACGTCGGTCTCGGGCAGCACCACGTCGTCGAAGACCCGTTGCAGCGGTTCGGCGAACGACGTCGCGGTGTACTCCGTCCGCGCCGGCATCGGGCCGCCGCCGCAGTCCCAGAGCCGCTTCTCCGCCCGGCGCGCCCCGCGTACCGCGACGGCACGCAGCGCGGCGACGATCACGATCACCCCGGCCGTCAACCCGAGCGCCAGCAGCAATGGCGACAGCGATCCGGCGACTCCGGCCAGCCGCAGTGTCACCGCCCCGCGCACCGCCGGGTCACCGAACCCGGACGCGGCGCCGACACCGGGGAGCACCAGCGTCGGCACCATGGCCAGCACCGCGCAAGCCACCGCCGCGACGCCCATCCCGGCCACCATGCTCGGCGGGCTTTCGTGAGCGTTTTCCGCCGCGGCGGACCGGGGCCTGGCCAGGAATCCGACACCGAACGCCTTCACGAACGTGGCCACCGCGAGTCCCGCGGTCAGCGCGACCGCCGCCACCGCGACCGGCATCGCGATCGCCGTCGCCACCCCGGCCGCCGGCAGCCCGTGGATCAGTGCCTGGAGCAACAGCCATTCGGACACGAACGCCGTCCCCGGCGGGAGCGCCGAGGCCGCCAGCGCCCCCACGCCGAACAAGGCGGTCGTGGCGGGCATCCGGGCCCGCAGCCCGCCCAGCGCGTCGAGATCGCGGCTGCCCGTACCGTGCAGCACCGAACCGGCCGCCAGGAACAGCAGGGTCTTGAACGCGGCGTGGTTCACCACATGCAGCAGGGCCGCCGCCAGCGCCAGCCCGGCCAGCGTCCGCTGTCCCGAGGCGGCGAACATCCCGGCCGCGCCGATCCCGGCCAGCACCAGCCCCAGGTTCTCCGTCGTCGAGTATCCCAGCAGGCGCTTGAGGTCGGTGCTCATCGCCGCCTGCAGGATCCCGTATACCGCCGAAACGGCCCCCAGCGCGAGCACCAGCAGCCACCACCACCGCGGGCCGCCGCCGAGCAGATCGAACCCGACCCGCACGATGCCGTACGCGCCGAGGTTCACCATCGCCGCCGACATCAGGGCCGAAACGTGGCTCGGCGCCTCGGGATGCGCGCGCGGGAGCCACGCGTGCAGGGGAAGGACGCCCGCCTTCGAGGAGAAACCCGTCAGCGTCAGCACGAACACGATCCCGGACATCACCGGGGAAAGGTGCGCCTGGCGCAGCATCGCGAACGTGTCACCACCCGCGTACGCGGTGAAGATCATCAGTCCGCAAAGGATGGTCAGGAAGCCGAGGTGCGTCATCACCGCGTACCACCGGCCCGCCGCCGCGACCTCGGGGCGCCGCCGGTGGTCCGCGAGCACCAGCACCAGCGAGGTCGCGGCCATCAGCTCCCAGCACACCAGGAACGTCCCGGCACTCGCCGCCGCGGGCACCAGCAGCATCGCCGTCACGAACAGGGGGAACACCGCCTGGATCACCCGGGAATCAGGGCCGCCTCTGGCGTAGCCGACGCCGTAGATCCCGGCCGCGACCGCCACCGCCCCGATCACCGCGGCGAACAGGCCACCCAGCGCGTCGAGCGTCAGCGAAACCCCCGAAAGCGGGAGAAGCCCTTGCCACGAAACGGAAAACGACGTCCCCGCCACCGCGGACACCCCGGCCGTGACCCCGGCCGCGCCGGTCAACGCCGTCCCGGCGCCCACCGCCACCGCGCGCGCCGGACGCGGCACCAGCAACCCCGCGAACGCGCTCAGCACTCCGAACGCCCCGGCCGCGCCGAGGCCCGCCGCCGTGAGGTTCACCGACCGGTCAGCTTCCGCAGTCCCTCCACAATGGCCTCCGGCCGCGGTGGGCAGCCCGCGATCTCGAGGTCGACCGGCACGATGTCGCCGACCGCGCCCGCCACGCCGTAGCCGCCCGCGAACACGCCGCAGTTCCGTGCGCAGTCCCCGACCGCGACGACGGCCTTCGGACCGGGCACCGCGTCGTAGGTCCGGCGCAACGGCTCGGCCATGTTCCGCGTCACGGGGCCCGTCACCAGCAACGCGTCCGCGTGCCGGGGTGACGCGACCAGCCTCGCCCCGTACCGCTCGGCGTCATGGACCGGGCCGAAGGCCGACGCGATCTCGACCTCGCATCCGTTGCACGATCCGGCGTCGACATGCCGCACCTGCACCGAACCGCCCAGCGCCGCGACGCCGTCCGGACGTTCCGGCGCCGGCTCGGCGATCCGGCCGGTCCGGCGGATCATGCGCCACAAACCCAGCATCGACCACTCCCACCTGCGCACACGAAAGAGGGGAAGCCGCCCCGCGGGCAACGAGCCAGTGATCGGCGGGGCGGTGGCGGGTCAGCCGCCCCGTGCGTTCGACTTTCGCGTTCGCCGCCCGGTGGCCGGAGCCGGAGCCGGGGTGCGCAGGTCGTCCAGCAGTTCCACCTGCCCGGACAGCACACCGGTGAGGATCCGGCGCGCCACCGCGAGCAGTTCCGCCACGTAGGGGCTGGTCAGCGAGTAGTAGACGCTCGACCCTTCCTTGCGGGTCGTCACCAGGCCCGTGCGGCGCAGCACCGCCAGCTGCTGCGAAAGGTTCGCCGGCTCGATGCCCACCTCCGGCAGCATCTCCGCCACCGCGTGCTCTCGTTCGGACAGCAGCTCCAGCACGCGGATCCGCGCGGGATGCCCCAACGTCTTGAAGAAGTCAGCCTTCAACTGGTACAGGGGCCTGCTCACCGACGCTCCTCCCGGAGAGTGCACCGTCCGGTACGGTGTTCAACACTTGCCAACCTTAGCAAGTCCGAAAGAGCCTGCAACCGGACGCCGCGCTACCGGGCTTTGAAGATCCGCCCGGCTCCCACAGCGAGGCTCAGCGCGAGAGCCCATCCCGCCACGACGAACGCCGAGGACACCCAGACGGCGGCGCCACTGGCGATCCACAGATCCCGCTGTTTCAGGTTCACCACGGGCACGAGCAGATCGAGGGTGTACAGGAATTCGTTGGTCCCCGTCGCGTCCTTCCGTGGCGTGAGCTGGTGCACCCCGCTGAACACGGTGAAGGCGACGGTGCCCGCGAACTGCAGGGCCAGCAGCCACCAAAGTACCTGGAGCGGCCGGTAGCCGTACTGCACCGTCCACCGCGACAGGCCACCGACCAGGCGCAGGAACCTTCCGAGCGGCCCCTTTCTCGAAGCACGCCGGACCGTCTCCCCGGCGACCGCCACCTTGATGGCCTCGTCGTCGAGACCGGCGGTCCGGTAAACGGAAGCGAGCTGAGCGTAGACCTGGGGCATGTAGCGGTGATTCCGCTTCAACCACGCGAGCCGCTCCGCCACCGTCGGGACGCCGGCCTCGTCCTGCGGCAGGGTCCCGTACACGAAGTCGTACAGCCGCACACTTTCCGGCCAGTCGGTCCCCCTGTCGTCGAGGTGCCAGACCTGAGCCCGGCACAGGTCCACCTCGCCGGTGGGCCGTTCCTTGAAGCGCAGGGTGAGCGTTCTCCCGACCACCACGCCTTTGAGAACAAGAGCCTGCTCGTGGCTGCCGGTCAGTTCCGCGCGAGTGAAATCGAGGTCCCCGGTGATCTGCGCGCCCCGGAGCGACACCGTGCCGTCCGCCCGGAACCCCTCCCGGAATTCGGCCGACTGCCGCACGATGACGCGATCGGCGACCAGCGCCCGGCCACGATGGGTGAACTGCCCGGTCGTGCAGCTGAGTCTGCCGCCGACCTTCGAATCCGTCAGGTCGACTTCACCCTCGGCGACGAAATGATCGTCGAACAGGGCATCGCGAGTGACCTCCAGCCCCTTCGCGGTCAGTGCCCCGTCGCCGGAGTTGATGAAGTGCCCGCCCGAGCACCTGAGCGAGCCGTTGATAGCCGCGTCGCTCAGCACCACCTCACCCACCGCCCGGAACCCCTCTCCCGTCACCGTGCAACAGAAGTTCACATCCCGCTGCACGGTGAGCCCGGTCGCGTCGATGACCACGTCGGCACCGTTGTCGAACTTCCCGCCCTCGCACCACAGGCCACCGCCGATCTTCGCACCGGCGAGCAGGGCCTTCCCCACGAGATCGAAACCGCTCTGGCAGATCATGTTCTGGTCGATCGAAGCCCGCGCCAGATCCAGCGCCACACCACCGACGTTGTGGAAGGTGCCCCCGGTGAGATCCAATCTCCCGCCCACCTTGCAGCCGGTCAGATTGACGCTACCGTCCACATGGGAACCATCGTCGAACCGCACGTCCTGCCCCACGGTCAATCCGTCGAAGTCCAGCGCGATACCGTCGCGGTTGCGAAACCGGCCCCCCGTGCAGGTCAGCTGCCCCTCGACGCGCGCGCCCGCGAGCCGGACCGAGCCGACGGCACGGAAGCCGCGATTCCAGCAGACGTTTTCCTCGACGACCAGATCGCTCGCCTCCAGCGCGACCCCGCCCGGACTGACGAACTTGGCTTCGCTGCACTGGAACTGACCACCCACATGTGTTCCGATGAGACTGACCGGCCCGTCGGCCTGGAAGCCGCCGGAGCACCGCATGTCCTGATCCACCCGCATCCCGTCCGCGCGCAGTACCGGGCCGTCGGAGCGGCGCAGCCGGGTGCCCATGAAGTCGACCTGCCCCTTGACATGCGCTCCCATGAGGTTGATGCCGCCCTTGTCCTCGCATTCGCGGACCTCGAAGCTGAAGTCCGTTTGCAGTTGTTCGGCGCGAATACCGGACAGCCCGCACTCCACGAATCCGATGGCGGGCGCCTGCGCCTGGCACAGGCCGACCGGTTCACCGAAACGGCATTTGCGGAACTCGACGGGAAAAAGCAGCTTCCCGGCTTCGAGGTTCACCGCACCCGCGACAACGGCGTTGCGCACGACCAGTTTCCGGCAATCCCGATCGGCGATCTTCGTCAAGAGCACATGACAGAGGACCTTTGCTGCCAGGTCCTGCCCCTTGCCGTCGAAGTCGACCGCGCCACCCTCTCCGACGTGCTCCCACAACCTGGCATCGTTTCCGGTCAATCCCTCTCGCTCCACCATCGCCCCTCCCGCACACCCGCGATCACCACGTTCAATCCGGAGTCGCCGATGAATACACTCCGTTAGTGCAAGGAGCGCGGTTCACTCGGATGCGGCGGGCTCGCGACGTTTTCGATATGGGAAAGAGTCCGTTTCGCGGCATGGGAAGTCAGCGCAACGCGATGAGACCCGCATCGGTGGAACGGAACCCGCACGCGCCGAAGTAGAAATCCCGGAGGTGTTCTTCGAAATCGACGTGCAGCCATTCGCAGCCCGCCTCGGTGGCGCCCGCCGCCGCGCGGCGTACCAACTCGGTGCCGATCCCCCGGTGCTGGCGATCGGGCCGAACCTTCGGGTCGAGCAGGAAGGCGTGGTCGGCCCCGTCCCACGCGACGTTGACGAAGCCGACCAGTGTCCCGCCGAGCTCGCGACCGGTCACCCAGCCGAGACTGTGCGCCCTGATCCTGTCCCACCAGCCCGCTTCCGCGGCGCCCCCGTGCGAGCGGGTCAGCGCGGCCAGTTCGTCGTCGGCGAGCCGGGCCCGCCAGCCGTAGTCGATCTCCATGTCCCCATGATCCCGGCCCCGGCCAACGGTTTTCAGGCCGCGACGGCGACGCGCCGGGGCCGCCACAGCAGGCCGACCACGGCCAGCCCGGCGAGACACGGCAGGACTCCGGCGACGCCGAGCAGCGTCGGCAGGACCCGCCGTCCGTACTCCTCCATCAGCAGGTTCATGACGGCGATTCCGCCGCCCAGCAGGAGCAGCGTCACGGCCACCACGCGTGTCCCCCGCTTCCCCGTCTTGACCATCCACGCGATCAGCAGCCACGACACCACGCCGAGGCCGCCGAGCGCGTAGAGATAGGTGGCGACGACGGAGTGGGTGACGGCCACCTTGTCGGGCGCTATCCAGCCGTCCTCGACCTCGTGCAGATGCCGCAGCAGCGCGTCGTTCCCGATGACGACGGCGAGTGTCGCGACGACAGTGAGAGCCAACCCGACGTAGGCGGCCGTCAGGACCCGCCGATCCCCTGTCCCGGTCATGTGCGTCCCCCGATTCCTCCGCAGGACTATCCTCCTGCGAGTAAGAGTTTCAAATACTGAACTTGAGACATCGTATCCCAAGTTTGAAGGGACCGGCCACCGTGAAACAGGACACCCCTCCGCCGGGCACCGGCCTGGCCAGGCGCAGGCGCCGCCTGTCGGACGAGGAGACCGGCCAGCGCATGCTGCAGGCGGCGACGGCGATGGTCACTGAGACAGGCCTGACCGTGAGCCTGGACCACATCAGCCTCGAGGACGTGATCCGCGACGCCGGCGTCTCGCGCAGCGCGGCCTACCGCCGCTGGCCGTACAAGGACCTGTTCTTCAGCGATCTGCTCAAGGAACTGGCCAAGGGCACCAGTCCGGAGATCGGCGCCAATCCGGACGCGCTCGCCGCGATCGGCCGCGTCGTGCTCGATCGGCTGGACTGGATCGAGACGCCCGAGCGCCGTCTCGCCGTCGCGGCCGAAGCCCTGCGGCACGGCGCGCTCGACGAGTTCGAGCTGTTCCACCGATCCGCGCAGTGGCGCACCTACTTCGCGCTGCACGCGACGTTCCTGAGCCTGCCCGACGGCGAACTCCGCGACGAGGTCCAGAGCGCGCTGGCCACGTCGGAACAAGCCCTCATCGCCGGGATCGCGACGGCGTACCGGCAGGTGACGACCCTGCTCGGGCTCCGCCTGCGGCCGGAACTCGACGCGTCCTACGAGACGGTCGCAACGCTGGCCACCGCGACCATGCGCGGCCTGATCCTGATGGCCCCCGCGAACCCCGCGATCGCGACGACTCGATTCCAGGCCAATCCGTTCGGCGCCCCCGAGGCGGCCGAGTGGTCCCAGCCCGCGCTCGGCATGGCCGGAGTCACCCTGACGTTCTTCGAGCCCGATCCCGGCGTCGTCTGGGACGAGCAGCGTGCCGTGGCGGCCCGCGAGCTGCTGACCTCGGGAGACTGGACGCGGACCTGACCCGGCGGCCCCCTTCGCCAGGGCCGGAACGGTGGACAGGACACCTGCCGTCATGGTCCGCTGTCACCCGAACCGGTTACTGGGGAGTCGGTCACAACCGAAGAGGAGCGGACGCTGAGCCTGTGGGACTACCTCCGCGAGAACTGGATCGACGTCGTCAACGACGCGATCCTCCATGTGGACGTGACCCTCGCGGCGATGGCGTTCGCCGTGCTCATCGGGGTGACGATCGGCGTGCTGACCTACCGGCGCCCGCTGTTCGCCGCGCTGGCGACCACGACCACCGCGGCGTTCCTGACCATCCCGTCGATCGCGCTGCTGGGCATCCTGATCGGTCCCTTCGGGCTCGGGATCACCAACGTGCTGTTCGCGCTCGTGCTCTACGCGCTGCTGCCGATCACCCGTAACACGATCGTCGGACTGCGCGGCGTCGATCCGGCGATCGTGGACGCGGGCGAGGGAATGGGGCTCGGCCGCGCGCGGCTGCTGTGGCGGGTCCGGATGCCGCTGGCGTGGCCCGTGATCCTGTCCGGTATCCGGGTTTCGACGCAGATCACCATCGGCATCGCCGCGATCGGCGCGTATGTGAAGGGGCCGGGCCTCGGCAACGAGATCTTCGACGGCCTCGGCCGGTTCGGCTCGGTCAACTCGCTGAACCAGGTGCTGACCGGGACGCTCGGCATCGTCGTGCTGGCGTTGCTGTTCGACCTCGCGTTCGTGCTGCTGGGCAAGCTGACGACCCGGCGGCGGCGGGCCGCCGTCCCCGCGGCCGCCGGAGGTGAAACCGGTGGGAGGCAAGGGGAAGCGATCGAACTCGACGGCGTCGCCAAGCGCTACCCCGGGCAGTCCTCCCCCGCCGTCGACGACCTCACGATGCGGATTCCCGCCGGGGAGATCGTGGTGCTGACCGGGCCGTCGGGCTGCGGGAAGACGACGACCATGCGGATGATCAACCGCCTGGTCGAGCCCACGGCCGGCCGGATCACGGTCGGTGGCACGGACGTTTCGGCCCTCGACGTCGACGCGCACCGGCGGGACACCGGCTACGTCATCCAGCAGATCGGCCTGTTCCCGCATCTGCGCGTCGAGGGCAACATCGGCGTGGTGCCCCGGCGGCTCGGCTGGCCACGCGGGCGCATCGCCGCGCGCGTGCGCGAACTCCTGGAAGTCGTCGGCCTCAAACCCGAGTACGGCGGCCGGTATCCGCACGAGCTGTCCGGCGGTCAGCGGCAGCGGGTCGGGGTGGCACGGGCCATGGCCGCCGATCCGCCGGTCCTGCTCATGGACGAGCCGTTCGGCTCCACCGACCCGATCACCCGTGCCCGGTTGCAGGACGAATTCCTTCGCCTGCAACGGGAAGTGCGCAAGACGATCGTGTTCGTCACGCACGATTTCGACGAGGCGGTGAAGGTCGGCGACCGCATCGCCGTACTGCGTCCCCGTTCGGTGATCGCGCAGTACGACACCCCGGAGGCGATCCTCGCCGCGCCCGCCGACGACTACGTCGCGAGCTTCATCGGCAACGGGCGGAACCTCAAGCGGCTCGGGCTGATCCGGCTGCGCGACGTCGAACTCGGTGCGGTACCAGCGATTTCGGACGGCCTGCGGTCGCTGCCCGCCGACGCGACGCTGCGGGACGCGCTGGACGTCATGGTGCACGGTGGCGGCACCGAGGTGCTGGTGACCGACGACGGCCGGCCGCTGGGCGTGTGCGGCCTGCCGGGCCTCGTCGCGACGCTGCGGCCGGCGGACGACACTCCCCCGATCGTGGTCGAGCAGCGGGAGCCGGAACCGGATTCCCGCGCCACCACAGGGGAACCGCCACGCCGCCGGTGGCTCGGGCTGCTCGTGCGGCCCGCGTTGCTGGCCGCGGGAATGCTGGCGTTGTTCCTCGTGATGCGCGCGCAGCCGATCGATTCGATCGAACAGCGCTATCTCAACGGCCAGGAGATCCTCGCCGAACTCGGCGCGCATGTCCGGCTTTCGCTGATCTCGACGCTGTTCACCGTCGTGCTCGCGGTGCCGCTGGGCATCCTGTTCACGCGGCGCTCCACCCGCTGGCTCAAGCCGTTCGGCCTCGGCCTCGGCAACCTCGGGCAGGCCATCCCGTCCATCGGCCTCGTCGTGCTGCTCGCGCTGTGGACCGGCACCGGGACCGCGACCGCGGTGACCGCGCTGGTCGTCTACGCGACGCTTCCGGTGCTGCGCAACACGATCGTCGGGCTCGACGGCGTCGACCCGGCCGTCACCGACGCGGCGCGCGGCATGGGCATGTCGCGGGCCGCGGTGCTGTGGCGCATCGAGTTGCCGCTGGCCGTCCCGGTGATCCTCGCCGGGATCCGCACCGCATTGGTCCTCACGGTCGCGAGTGCCACGCTCGCGACGTTCATCGACGGCGGTGGGCTCGGTGGCGGGCTCGTCGCCGGGATCGGGCTGTACCGCCCGGCACTGAGCCTGACCTTCGGCCTGATCGTCGCCGCGCTCGCGCTCTTCGCCGACTGGCTGGGCCTCGTGGTGGAGGAATTCCTCAAACCACGCGGCACCTGACCCGACCCACCACGAGAAGGAGCAAGTCCATGCGCAAGCCCCCACGCCCGGTCGCCGTCGTGCTCGCGCTCGTCGCGGCCGTGTCGCTCGCCGGCGGTTGCACGATCGGCAAGGACTCCGGCGGCGCGCAGGTCGGCGAGGGATCCATCAAGAAGATCGACGCGCTGAACGGCGTGCAGATCAAGGTCAGCTCGAAGGAGTTCGACGAACAGCTGCTGCTCGGGCAGATCGCCGTCGTCGCGTTGCAGGCGGCTGGGGCGAGCCCGCAGGACAAGACCAACATCACCGGATCGAGCAACGTCCGGCAGGCGCTGACGACCGGCGCCGTCGATCTGTACTGGGAGTACACCGGGACCGCGTGGATCAGCTTCCTCAAGCAGACCAAGCCGATCACCGATCCGCAGGAACAGTACGACGCGGTCAAGAAAGCCGACGAGGCCAACAACATCACCTGGTGGGCCCGCTCCCCCGCCAACGACACCTACGCGATCGCGGCCAACCAGAAAGCGTTGCAGCAGACCGGGGTCAAGACGTTGTCCGACTACGCGGCGCTCGTGAAGTCGAACCCGGCCGCCGCGTCGACCTGCATCGGTCCCGAGTTCAAAAGCCGCGACGACGGCTTCCCCGGCTTGGAAAAGACCTACGGCTTCACTCTTCCGCCGGCGCAGGAACACCTCGTGAACGACGCGGTGATCTACCCGACTGTCGGCAAGGGCGACACGTGCGGCTTCGGCGAAGTCGCCTCGACCGACGGCCGCGTCGCGGGCCAGCAGCTGACCGTGCTGGAAGACGACAAGCACTTCTTCCCGATCTACAACCCGGCCATCACGGTCGCCACTCCGCTGGCGCGGAAGTACCCGCAGCTGGAACAGGTTTTCGCCGGTATCGCCGCGAAACTCGACACCAAGACGCTGACCGATCTGAACAAGAAGGTCAGTGTCGACGGCCAGAAGCCCAACGCGGTGGCACACGACTGGCTGAAGGCCGCGGGCTTCATCGGCTGACCGGCGGGTGCTGAAGGGGACTTTCGTCTCGTTACATGCGAGGAAAGTCCCCTTCAGCTCATCCGGTGCGAGGAAAGTCCCCTTCAGCAACCGGGACGTCGTAGAGCGCATCGACGGCGGCACGGAAGGCGGGATAACTCGCCGCCATGCGGGCGATCTCCACTTCGGTGGCGGGCAGCGCCGCGGCGGCGAGCAACATCCGGATCTCCGCGGTCATGCCGCCACCTCCGCCGCGACCGGCGGCGTACGCAGCTGCCAGTCGGTGGCACGCTGGTAAGCGGCACCGACGCGCACCAGCTCCGCCTCCGCGAACGGACGGCCCGCCAGCTGCATCGACAGCGGGAGACCACCGGCGGTGAAGCCCATCGGCACCGCCAGCACCGGGTTGGCCAGCCCGTTCCAGTAGGGCGTGGTGAGCAGGCGGAACAGGACGCCGCTGTCCGGCACACCGCCGGGCCCGGCCAGCTCGGCGACGCGGGGCGCGCCGCCCGACGCGGTCGGGCACACGATGACGTCGACATCCTCGAAGAGCCGGTCGGCCGCCCCCTGCGCGACCTGCCGGACCCGTTGTGCCTGAACGTAATCCGCGCCGCTGACGAACGCGCCGGTCGCCACTTCTCCCCGGAATCCCCGCCCGTAGTCCTGCCATCGGCGCGACAACTCGCCGCGATGGCAGGCCAGCGCCTCACTCGTCGCGACGACCACGACCGCGGTCGTCAATTCCGCCCGGTACGGCAGGACGACTTCGCGCACCCGCGCGCCCAGCCCGGTCAGAACGTCAAGCGCCGCCGAGAAAACGCCGTCCAGCGCGGGATCGCGCCCCTCGGGGAAATGACCCTCGCGGACGACGCCGATCCGCAGCCTGGCGAGGTCACCACCGAAGTCGGGAGAACGGAACGGCACCGGCACGCACTCCGGATCGGCCGGGTCGGGTCCCGCGAGCACCTCCAGCACGGCTGCGCAATCCTGTGCACTCCGCGCCAGCGCGCCGATGCGGTCGATGCTGGGGGCCAGCGGCACGCAACCGGTCCTCGGCACCCGGCCGTAGGTCGGCATCAGACCACTCACCCCGCAGAACGCCGCGGGCATGCGGACGCTGCCCGCGGTGTCGGAGCCGATCCCGGCCAGGAACATCCCCGTCGCCACGCCGATCCCGGCCCCCGAACTCGACCCGCCCGCCCAGTGTTCCGGCCGCCACGGGTTACGCGGCATCGGGAACGGGTCGGCCTCCTCCGGCAGGCCACAGCCGAACTCCATCGTGGTGGTCTTGCCGGTGAGGACCGCGCCCGCCGCTTCGAGCCGGGTGACGACCGTGGCGTCCCGGCCCGCCCACCACGCGCGGTCGTGTGCCCGGCTCTGCGCGGTCGTCGGGCCGTCGGCGGTGGCGATGAGGTCCTTGATTCCCACCGGAATCCCGTGCAGCGGACCGCGATCCCGCCCGGCGGCGAGTTCGGCGTCGGCACGGGCCGCCGAGGCGCGGGCGGCGTCGTCGAACCGCCTCAGGTAGGCGCCGTACACCGGGTCACCACGGTCGGCGGCCGCGATGGCCGCTTCGAGCAGGCCGGTACTCGTGACGGTTCCCGCACGCAACGCGGCCGCGGCGCCGGTCAGGGTGTACGGGGGCGAGGACGTCGTGCTGATGGCTGTCTCCGATCCGGACCGGGACGGCGAGGTCCCGCGAATGAGGTCGGCCATCACTCTGCGTTCTCAACTCGGGTTGAGGTCAACCCCGGCGTTCACCGGGACGACGCGAGCCGCGAGTCCGGTGTCCCGGCGGGCGCGCGGTCTCCCGTGGGATCGCCGACGAGCAGCATCGCGGCCTGACGCCGCTCGATGGTCAGCGCGCCGGTCTCCGTGCGGACCTCGACCCGGTTCGCGTCCGGCGCGAACTCCAGCTCGGCGCCGGGCACGATCCCGGCCTCCCGCAGGGCACGCAGGAACGCGCTGTCCTCCTGGATCCGCTCGCTGATCCGGTACAACCGCGCGCGGCCACCGGGCAGCGCCTCGGACAGCGCGCGCACTCCGCTCGGCACCCGCACGGGCTCGACGGTCGCGTCGAACTCCGCGAGGCCGGGAATCGGCGCGCCGTAAGGGCTGTACCGCGGTTTGCCGCAGAGGTCGAAGATGCGGCGCTCCGCCTCCTCGGACATCACGTGCTCCCAGCGGCACGCCTCGATGTGCACCGTGGCCCAGTCCAGCCCGATCACACGCTCCAGCAGCACTTCGGCGAGCCGGTGCTTGCGCATCACCCGCACCGCGCGGCGCCGCCCCCGCTCGGAAAGCACGAGATGCCGGTCGTCGTCCAGTTCGAGCAGACCGTCCCGTTCCAGGCGGGAGACGGTCTGGCTCACGGTCGGCGGGCTCTGGCCGAGGCGGTCGGCGATGCGGGCGCGCAGCGGGATGACGCCGTCCTCCTCCAGCTCGTAGGCCGCCTTGAGGTACATCTCGGTGGTGTCGATCAACCCTTCCGCAGTCATCTGCCGAGCCTGCCACTTCGAGTTAACTTGAGGTCAAGCGAATTTCGCGCATTGTCAAGCCTCCGAACGGCTGGCCTCCGGGAGGACCACGCTCGCGCGGAAGTGCGGACACTCGTGCAGCTCGCTCTCCTGCGTGCACAGCAGGAGATGACGCAGGTAGGTGCGCGCGGCGATCAGCCGGTCCATCTGCTCCTCGATGACGTCGATCCGCGCGGCCACGGTTTCCCGCCAGTCACCGTCCGCGGCGTCGCCCGCCTGCACCGCGGCGATGTCGTCGAGGCTCAGCTGCCCGATGTCCCGCCACAGCCGGATCTGCGCGACGCGGTACAACTGCTCGCGGTCGTAGTAGCGCCAGCCGGAGCGCCGGTGCGAGCTGATCAGCCCCCGGCGTTCCCAGTAGTGCAGCGTCGAAGCGGGGAGGCCGAAGTGACGGGTGACCGCGCTGATCGGGACAGGCTCCATCACCCCATTGGACCCCAAGCCGGACCGGCTTTGCAAGGTTAGGCTAACCTAAATCTCATCGAGTGTCGTACCGCTCCCGTACGCTCCGCCCATGGGACGCATCGTGCTGTCGATGTCCATGTCGCTCGACGGTTTCTTCGAGGGGCCGGACGGCGACATCGGCTGGCATCGGGTCGACGAGGAACTGCACAGTCACTTCAACGACGAACTCCGGGCGATGAGCGCCTTCCTGGACGGCCGGGTCGTCCACGAACTGATGGCCGCGTACTGGCCGACCGCCGACGCCGATCCTGCCAGTACCGGCCCGGAGGCCGAATTCGCGGGAATCTGGCGTGAAATGCCGAAGTACGTGTTCTCCCGGACCCTGGAACGAGCCGAGTGGAACACCACGATCGTGCGCGAGGTCGTCCCCGAGGACATCCTCGCGCTCAAGGCACGCACGAGCGGCGATCTCGCGCTGGGTGGCCCCGATCTGGCCAGGACTTTCCGGCGGCACGGGCTGATCGACGAGTACCGCGTCTACGTCCACCCCGTCGTCCTCGGCCACGGCAAACCACTGTTTCCCGCTTCCGATACGCGAGAGGATCTGGAACTCACCGAGACCCGCGCCTTCGGCAACGGCGTCGTCCTGCTCCGCTACCGCGTCACACCCCGGCGACCTCCCGCTTGATCTGCTCGAACTCGACCGCCATGGCCTCCGACAACGCCTTCGCGGCCGACAGCGGCCGGACCATGACCATGAAGTCGTCGATCAGGCCCGCCTCGTCGGTGTGCAGGAAGTCGCAGCCGGTGATCTCCTTGCCGTCCACAGTGGCCTGGAAGACCAGCGCGTGGTCGGCGCCGTCGGCGATCTCGCGGACGTAGCGGAAATCCTCGAACACCCGGAACACCGCGCGCAGGATCGCCGCGGTGATCGGCTTGCCCTCGTAGGGCTTGAACGCCACCGGGCTGGTGAACACGACGTTCTCGGCCAGCAACGCGGCGACGGCGTCGTGGTCCCCGGCTTCGACGGCGGCGCGGAAGGGATGCGTACTCATAAAATTGACTATACTGCGATATGACCAGGACACCAGGGAGGCCGCGACCGCATGGCTCTGCGACACGCCGTACTGGCCGCGCTCCTGGACGGGGAGTACAGCGGATACCAGCTGGCCAAGGCGTTCGACGTCGGTGTCGCCAACTTCTGGTACACACAGCCCCAGCAGCTCTACCTGGAACTCGCGAAGCTGGAGAAAGACGGCCTGGTCACCGGCCGCCAGGTCATCCAGGAGACCCGGCCGAACAAGCGGCTCTTCACGGTCACCGGCGCGGGCGTGGCCGAGTTGGAGCGGTTCGCCGCCGCGCCGGCCAAACCGTCGTTCATCCGGGACGACCTGATGGTCAAGGTGCAGGCCGCCGACGCGGTCGACACCGCCGAGGTGATCCGGCAACTGGAGGAGCGGATCCAGCTCGCCGACGCCAAGATCGAGGTCTTCGACAAGCTCCTGCAACGGATGCGCGGCGAGCACGACGAGGAGACCTTCCTGCGCGAAGGGGATCGCGTCGGGCCGTACCTGACGTGCTTGCGCGGGCGGCAGTTCGAGGCCGAACACCGCGCCTGGTGCGTCCGGGCCGCGGCGGTGCTGCGCGCGAGGGCGGCGGGCTGACCGCCGCTCAGCGGTCCGTCAGCTCCTCGGTGGCCTCCTTGCCCGCGGCGGTGGCACGGCGGAGGAAACCTGCGAGCAGTTCGAGTTCGGCCTCGGAGTACTCGGCGCACAACTCGTCCATCGCGCTGTTCATCCCCGCGTAGAGGGCGAAAAGCTCCGCGTTGCGGTCCCGTACCGCACGGACCGTGACGGCCCGGCGGTCGGCCGCGTCCGGATCCCGCTCCCGCACGATCCAGCCGCCGCGCTGCAGCCGGTCCAGGATCCCGGTGACCGTCGCCGGATGCAGCCCGGCCCGCCGCGCCAGCACGCTCGGGCTCAGCGGGCCGTGCGCGCCGATCAGCTCGAGGCAGTCCAGGTCGACGTCCTTGAGTTCCAGCCGCGCGCCGACCTGGTGGTTGAGCAGCGAAAGCTGGCTGCGCAACTCCCGCAGCGACTCCTTCACGGCCACTGTGGACCGTCGCCGCCGCGCGGCGGCCGACCGGGGCGAAGAGGGGGAACTCATCTGATGTGGTCTCCGTAATATCCGAGTTTCATAGCCAGCGTAACGGGCCCGGGTCCGTGACGAACAGTCCGCCGGTTACTCAGCGCGTCTGTCGGAATACCGACACGTCGGCATTCCGCCGCCCACAATTGGTCCAGACCACGTAGCGTCTGAGGAACACGCTTTCCGGGAGGCCGTCAATGAAGACGACGATTCGCCGCATCCGCCGAGCGGCCGCGCTGACCGCGGGCGCGCTGCTGCTGCCCGCCGCGGCGGTGCTCGCGGGCGAGCAGTTCGCCGGCGCGGCCACCAGCGCCTCCGCGAGCTTCGCCAAAGTGTCCACATGGGACTCCGGTTACACCGGCAAGTACACCGTCACGGCGGGTTCGGCCGCGCTGGCGAACTGGAAGCTCGAGTTCGACCTGCCACAGGGAAGCGCCGTCGGCACGTATTGGGACGCCCTGCTCACGCCGGGCGGGAACCACTACACCTTCACCAACCGCGAGTACAACGGCACGGTCGCGGCCGGGGCGTCGGCGTCGTTCGGCTTCACCGTTTCCGGCACCGGAAGCCCCCTGAACTGCACGCTCAACGGTCAGCCGTGCACCGGCACCCCACCACCGACGACCACTCCCCCGACGACCGCTCCCACCACGAGCGCGCCGCCGACCACCACGACACCGCCCGGCCCGTCCACCGGCGGGCTGAGCGCCGCGCCGTACTACATGCCGCTCGACAACGATCCGCAGGACATCGGCGCCGCCATCGCCGCCAGCGGGCAGAAGAGCTACATCCTCGCGTTCGTGCTGGCGCCCGACGGCGGCGGCTGCACGCCGGTGTGGGACGGCAACGCCGCGCAGCCGGTCGCCTCCGACACCGTGGTGGCGGGAAAAGTGGCGCAGATCCGTCAGGCGGGCGGCGACGTCTCGGTGTCCTTCGGCGGTTACAACGGCCGCGAGCTCGGCGCGGCCTGTGGTGACGCGGCCTCGCTGGCGAACGCGTACCAGCAGGTCATCACCAAGTACTCGCTCACCCACATCGACCTCGACATCGAGGGCGACGACCTCGGCGACGTCGCGGGCGAGACGAAACGCTTCCAGGCGGTCAAGACGCTCAAGCAGCGCAACCCGGACCTGCACGTGACGCTCACCCTGCCGACCACCACGGTCGGGCTGTCCGGCCTCGGCAAGGACGAGATCCAGCGAGCCAGGGACATCGGCGCGCAGATCGACCTCTACAAGATCATGGCCTTCGACTACGGCGGCCCCGGCGGCAGCATGGCCGCCGACGTGCAAAAGGTCATGGAGCAGGTACACGGCCAGCTCCGCACCCTGCGGCCGGATCTCGACGACGCCGGCGTCTACGCCCGCACCGGGCTGATCCTGATGAACGGGCACACCGACCAGCCGAGCGAGCTGTTCACCGCCGACACCTTCCGCACCCTGCTCGGCTACGTCCAGCAGCACAGGCTCGGCCGGTTCTCGTTCTGGTCGCTCAACCGCGACCGCGAGTGCACCCGGCCCACCGGCTGGGTGGACGGCAAGTGCAGCAGCGTGTCCCAGCAGCCCTACGACTTCAGCAAGATCGTCGCCCAGTACCAGAGTTGACCCCTTCTCAGTGTCGACAAGGAGAACGATGTCCAGGAAAAGATGGCACCTGTTCGGGCTGCTGCTGGCCGCGGGCACGCTCGGTGCGGGGCTCGTGGTGGCCCCGGCGAGCGCGGCGGGCAGTGTGACCGCGGCGTTCAGCAAGGGCTCCGACTGGGGAGCCGGTTACGAGGGCAAGTACACGATCAGCAACGGCTCGTCGGCTCCGGTCTCCTCGTGGACCGTGGAATTCGACCTCGCCGCCGGGCAGAAGATCGCGTCGCTCTGGGACGGCAGCTACACCGCCAGCGGGCAGCACGTCACCGTGAAGAGCACCTGGAACGGCAATGTCGCCACCGGCGCGTCCGTGAGTTTCGGCTTCAACGTCCAGTATTCCGGCACCTACAGCGCGCCCAGCGGCTGCAAGGTCAACGGCGGCGCGTGCGACGGCGGCACGACCCCGCCCACCACCACGACGGCACCCACCACCCCGACCACCGTGCCGACGACACCGACCACCCCGCCGACGACCACGACCCCGCCGGACCCCGGTGGTCTCAAGAACGTCGGCTACTTCGTGCAGTGGGGCGTGTACGGCCGCAACTACCACGTCAAGAACATCGAGACCAGCGGTTCGGCCTCGAAGCTGACGCACATCAACTACGCCTTCGGCAACGTCAAGAACGGTTCGTGCTCGGCGAACGACGACACCTACGCCGACTACGACAAGTTCTACGACGCCGGGTCCAGTGTGGACGGTGTGTCGGACACCTGGGACAACGGCGCGCTGCGCGGGAACTTCAACCAGCTGCGCAAGCTGAAGAAGATGCACCCCGGGCTCAAGGTGATCTGGTCGTTCGGCGGCTGGACCTGGTCCGGCGGCTTCGGCCAGGCGGCGCAGAACCCGGCGGCGTTCGCGCAGTCCTGCTACAACCTGCTCAAGGACCCGCGCTGGGCGGACATCTGGGACGGCATCGACATCGACTGGGAGTACCCGAACGCGTGCGGCCTCAGCTGTGACACCAGCGGTCCCGACGCCTACAAGAACCTCCTGTCCGCGCTGCGCGCGAAGTTCGGCTCCTCGTTCCTGGTCACCTCGGCGATCACCGCGGACGCGAGCAACGGCGGCAAGATGGACGTGGCCGACTACGGCGGCGCGGCGCCGTACGTCGACTGGTTCAACGTGATGACGTACGACTTCTTCGGTGGCTGGGACGCGAAGGGCCCGACGGCACCGCATTCGCCGTTGACCGCTTACGACGGCATCCCGAAGCCCGGGTTCAACACCGACGCGGCCATCCAGAAGCTGAAGTCGAAGAACGTCCCGTCGAGCAAACTGTTGCTGGGCGTCGGCTTCTACGGCCGCGGCTGGACCGGCGTCACCCAGGACGCGCCCGGCGGCACCGCCACCGGCCCCGCGCCCGGCACCTACGAGGCGGGCATCGAGGACTACAAGGTGCTCAAGAACAGCTGCCCGTCCACCGGCACCGTCGCGGGCACCGCGTACGCCAAGTGCGGGAGCAACTGGTGGAGCTACGACACCCCGGCGACGATCGGCGGCAAGACGCGTTACGTGAAGGAGCAGGGTCTCGGCGGCGCGTTCTTCTGGGAACTCACCGGCGACACCACGAACGGCGAACTCATCAGCGCCCTCCGGGGCGGACTGTCCTGAAAGGACTCATGATGATACGCAAGCGATTACTCGGAAAGGTGCGGTCCTCGATGAGCCTGGGGGCGGGCGCGCGCCCGCGCGCGCGGGCCCGCCGCTGTTGGGGAGGGCCCGCGGCCGCCGGGGCGGGCAGCGGCCCCGGCTCGGCGGCCGGTTTCGCCGCGGGTTTCGCCGCCGCGCGGCGGGTCCCGGCGGCGGGCCGGGCCTGGGCGCCTGGGGCGGCGACGGTCTCGGCGGGCACCTTGCGCAGGGTGAGCGCGCCGATCGAGGCGACCGGTTCGCCGTCGACGTCCGCGATCTCCATCGTCACCGCGGGCTCGGCGCCTGCCAGCGGCCGGAGCCGGACGCGCACCGCGATCGCGCCGGTGGCGAACAGCTCGACCTGCGACCACGAGCGCGGCACGACGACGTCTTCGGTGCCGAGGCTGTGCGCGAACGCGTGCGCGGCCGCGTCGAGGACCGCCGGATGCAGCCCGAAACCGCCGGCGCCCGCCCGCTTGCCCGCCGGCAGGCTCACCTCGGCGAAGATCTCGTCCCCGGCCCGCCACACGCTCCGCAGGCCCTGGAACACCGGCCCGTAGGCCAGCCCACGTCCGGCCAGCTCCTCGTAGAAGCCTTCCAGCGCAACGGGTTCCGCCCCCGCCGGAGGCCAGGAGGACAGCTCGGACGAGGCCGTGCCGGTCCCCGCCGCGAGCACACCGGTGGCGTGCAGGACGGACCGCTCGCCGCCGAGCGAGTGCACGGCGAACGAGCGCGCCCCCGAGTCGTCGGGCGCGGCCACGCTCACCTGGATCCGCACGCCGCCCGAGGCAGGCAGCACCAGCGGGGTCTCCTGCGTCAGCTCCCGCACGAGGGAGCAGCCGACCCGGTCCCCCGCCCGGATCGCGAGTTCCACGAAGGCCGCTCCGGAAAGGACGGGCGTCCCGCCGAGAACGTGTTCGGCGAGCCAGGGATGTGTGTCCGCGGACAACCGTCCGGAAAGGACGACAGCGTCCGATTCACCGACGACGGTGACCGCGCCCAGCAGCGGATGGTCGGCGGGCTCCAGCCCGAGGACCACGGGATCGCCGTGCGCCGACACGGGTTCGAGCCAGTAGTGCGCCCGCTGGAACGCGTAGGTCGGCAGGTCGGCCGCGCGGGCACCGAGGCCGTCGAAGTAGGCTTCCCAGTCGGGAGCGGCCCCTCGCGTGTGCAACCGGGCCAGCGCGGCGACGACGCCCGCGGGGCCGGTGCGCTCGTCGGGCAGCACCGGGACGACGGCCGTGTACTCCGCCGGTCCGGTCAGATTCTCCTTCACCGCGGCCGAGAGTTCTTCCCCCGCCCCGATCTCGACGAACCGGTTGATCCCCTCGTCCTCCAGCGCACGCACCGCCTGCGCGAACGAGCCCGTCGCGGGCGAACGCAGCGTTTCGGCGGTCAGCGCCTCGCCGGTCCGCGCCGACACGATGGGGAGGACGGCCTCGGCGAAGGTGATCCGCTCGGCGACCTCCGCGAACCGCTCGGGCGCCGCAGCGGCCAGCTCGGCGGCGTCCGGCAGCGAGAGCACCCCGGCGAAGTGCGCGGCGGCCACCTCGCCGATCCCTGTCCCGGCGACATGATCCGGCCGGACGCCCCAGGATTCGAGCAGCCGCGCCAAGGCCACGCCCGCCGCGAAGGACACGGCGGCGACCTCGGCGTCGTCGAGCGCGGCGGGGCTGCCGACCAGCTCGCGGACCGGCCGCCGCAGGTGCTTGTCCAGTTCCGCGCTCACCGCGTCGAAGGCGGTGGCGAAGGCCGGGAACGTCTCCCCCAGCTCCCGTGCCAGGCCCGCCGGCCGCGGGTTCGCGCCGGAGAACAGGAACGCGATCGAGGACTCGCCCCTGGCGATCCCCTCGACCAGTCCGGGCACCGGGTCACCGGCGGCGACTCCACCGAGCCCGCGCAGCAGTTCGTCCCGGCCCTCGCCGACGAGGACGGTCCGGTGTTCGAAGGCCGACCGGCCGGTGGCCAGCGTCCTGCCGACGTCGGCCGGGTCGAGATCCGGCCGTTCACGCAGATGCTCCAGCAGCTTGTGTGCCTGTGCGCGCAGGGATTCCGCGGTCTTGCCGGACAACACCCACGGCACAGGGCCGCGCTTTCGCGACACGGGTTCGGCCGCCTGCTCGGGTGCGTCCTCGATGATCACGTGCGCGTTGGTGCCGCTCATCCCGAACGAGGACACCGCCGCGCGGCGGACCCGGCCGTCCCTCGGCCAGGCCACCGGCTCGGTGAGCAGCTCGACCGGACCCGACGCCCAGTCCACCCGGTGGCTCGGCTCGCCGACGTGCAGCGTTGGGGGCAGCTGCTCGTTCCGCAGCGCCAGCACCATCTTGATGACTCCGGCGACCCCGGCGGCGGCCTGCGAGTGCCCGAGGTTCGACTTGATCGACCCGAGCCACAGCGGCCTGCCCTCGGGCCGGTTCTTGCCGTACACGGTCTGCAGGGCCCGCGCCTCGATCGAGTCGCCGAGCGCGGTGGCGGTGCCGTGCGCCTCCACGACGTCGATCTCCTCGGGCAGGACCCCGGCGCCGGCCAGCGCCTGGCGGATCACCCGCTGCTGCGCGGGGCCGCGCGGGGCGGTCATCCCGTTCGACGCGCCGTCCTGGTTGACCGCGCTTCCCCGCAGCACCGCCAGTACCGGGTGGCCGTTGCGGCGCGCGTCGGAAAGCTTCTCCAGCACCAGCATCCCGGCGCCCTCGGACCAGCCGATGCCGTCGGCGTCCTCGGCGAACGACCGGCAGCGGCCATCGCTGGACAACGTCCCGTCGAGACTGAACTCCACAAAGGTTCGCGGAGAGTTCATCACCGAGACGCCGCCCGCCAGCGCCAGCGTGCACTCCCCCTGGCGCAGGGCCTGAGCCGCGAGGTGCAGGGTGACCAGCGACGACGAGCACGCGGTGTCCACAGTGACCGCGGGGCCTTCGAGGCCGAAGGTGTAGGCCACCCGGCCGGAGACCACGCCCGAGGAACCGTAGGCGCCGGGATAGTTGTGGTACATCACCCCGGTGAACACGCCGACCGGGCTGCCCTTGACTGACAACGGCGGGATACCCGCCCGTTCGAACGCCTCCCACGACGTCTCCAGCAGCAGCCGCTGCTGAGGGTCGGTGAACAGCGCTTCCCGCTCTCCGAGCCCGAAGAAGCCGGCGTCGAACTGCGGCGCGTCATGGACGAAGCCGCCTTCGCGGGCATAGCTGGTACCGGGCCGCTCACCGCTCGGATCGAACAGGCGCTCCAGGTCCCAGCCACGGTCCGCCGGGAACTCCCCGACGGCGTCGCGGCCCTCGCTCACCAGCCGCCACAGCTCCTCCGGAGTGCTGACGTCCCCCGGGAAACGGCACGCCATGCCGACGATCGCGATGGGCTCCTGGCCGGCGTCGGCGAGCTTCCGGTTTTCCTCACGAAGACGCTCGGTCTCCTTCAGCGCGGCACGGAGGGCGTCGACCAGCTTGTCATCGGACTTCTCCACTTAGCCCTCACTTCTCCTTCTTGGCATGTTCCTCGCCCGGGGCCGTGATGCTTTCCCTCCGGCAGGGCGAAGTGAAAACCGAATACGGCCGTCACCATTCGCCGAGCGCCGCGGAATTCCCGGAGTTGTTCCGCGGCCGGTGCGGCGGGCCGTCGGCCGCGCACCGGCTGCCCCCAGTACAACGCGTCCCACCTTACGAGCGGGACCATGCGGTACCCACCCCTAGCCGGGCGCCGGGCACCCCTGAGAACAGGCCGGGGCCGCCGGGCGGCGGGCCACCGCCCGCGCTCCGCCGGAACGCGCCCCATTCGCCACCGGCATTGCGGAACCCCGCGAACCAGGGTAGGGGTTGCCCGCCCTCACCGAAGCTGGCAAATTCTGGCCTCAGCGAAAGTCCGGAAAAGCCGGGGCGTTCGCCGAAAGCGCGTTCCCGGTGGCCATGCCAGGAAGGCCGGCCCGGAAACATCCCGTGGGGTAACCATTTCCGGAGCGCCGTACGTGCCGCTCCCGACAAAGACGGTGACGGATCATCATGCAAAGAACGATGAACAGGCTCCTCGTCGTCGTCGCTCACGGCGATGACGAAACGCTCGGCGCCGGGGCCACCATCGCGCGCCTGGCCGATCTGGGCGTCACGGTCTCCCTCTGCGTGCTCACGAACGACGACGGCTCGCGGTCGGCGTCGGGTGCCGGGGTGACCAACCGCCTGTCGGCCATCGAGTCGGCCGCGAAGGTACTCGGCATCGAACGGTTGCAGGTCAACCAGTTCGGCGACAACCGGCTGGACACCGTGGGGCATCTGGAGCTCAACCGGGTGGTGGAGCGGGAGGTCCGCGAGTTCGAACCGGACACCGTGTTCACCACCAGCCTCGCCGACCTCAGCCTCGACCACCAGCTGGTGGCCAGGGCGGCGCGGGTCGCCGGGCGGCCCGGCCGCGGCAGCGTCCGCGAGATCCGCAGTTTCGAGATCCGTTCCGCCACCGACTTCGGGGAGACCTCCGGGATCTCGCCCGCCTTCCGCCCGAACTGCTGGCAGCCGGTCGACGAGATCTACCTCGACCGCAAGCTCGAGGCCTTGCGGTCCTACGGCAAAGAGGTCGAGGCCTGGCCGAACCCGCGCAGCGAGCGCGGGGTGCGGGCGCTGGCCGAGTACCGGGGTTCCCAGGTGGCCACCGAATTCGCCGAAGCGTTCGAACTGGTCCGCGCGGTGCTGTAGGCACCCCACGCCGAGCCAACCGTCCACAAGGGAATGCGGGTTGATGGTGAGATGGCAAAATCCATGACAGTAACGGAATCCCCGGCCGGCCGGGCGGCGCTTTCCTCGGTCGCCGTGATCGGGATGGGCTATGTCGGCCTGCCGACCGCGCTCGGCCTGCACGCGGGCGGGCTGAACGTGATCGGGATCGATCACGACCCGTCACGGCTGGCGGCGATCGAATCCGGCGACGCCGATCTCATCGACGCCGACCAGCGCAGGCTCGACAAGTCCTTGCAGGAAGCCGGATTCGAGCTCACCACCGACGTGAGCAGGCTGGCCGAGGCGGACGCGGTGCTGGTCTGCGTGCCCACGCCGGTCGACCGCTACCAGCTGCCGGACCTGCGGCCGCTGCAGGGTGCCTGCGAAACCCTGCTGACGCACGCGACCCGCGGCCAGGTGCTGATCCTGACCTCGACCAGCTACGTCGGGACCACCACCCGCATGCTGGTAGACCCGTTGCAGGACAAGGGATTCACCGTCGGCGAGGACATCTTCGTCGCCTCCAGCCCGGAGCGGATCGACCCCGGCAACGTCACCCACACCCAGCAGGACACCCCGCGCGTGCTCGGCGGGGTCACCCCGGCGTGCGGCGAACGGGCGCAGCGCGTCATCGAGGTCCTCACCCCCGCCGTGCACCGGGTCGACTCCCCCGAAGCCGCGGAGATGACCAAGCTGTACGAGAACTCCTTCCGCGCGGTCAACATCGCGCTGGCCAACGAGTTCGCGGACATCTGCGCCGGACTGGCGCTCGACCCGATCGAGGTCATCGACGCCGCCGCGACCAAGCCGTACGGGTTCATGGCCTTCCACCCCGGGCCGGGCGTCGGCGGGCACTGCATCCCGTGCGACCCGCACTACCTGCTCTGGCAGCTGCGCGAGACGCGCGGCGCCGCGCCGCTGGTGAGCCAGGCGATGCACTCGATCGCGGAACGGCCTAAGCAGGTCGTCGACCGCGTGATCGACGCGTTGTCCGGTGCGGGCAAGGGACTCGGCGGGGCCCGGGTGATCGTGGCCGGGGTCAGCTACAAGCCCGGTGTGCGCGACGTCCGGTCGTCCTCGGCGCTGGACATCATGGACCATCTGGCGCACCGCGGCGCGAAGGTCGACTACTACGATCCGCTCGTCATGCGGGTGACGCTGGCGGACGGGACGGTGGCCGACAGCGCGATCGACCCCGACGGCGCGGACTGGGACCTCGTGCTGATCCACACGGTGCACCCCGGCCACGACTACGGCTGGATCAGCGACTGCCCCATAGTGGTCGACGCGACTTACCGGTTCGACTCCACCGCGGCGGCGGGACACACCCAGCCGGTCTGAGCTCACACGGCGGCGACGCCAGGGAAAGGAACCCCGCACGATGCGTTTCCTGATCACCGGCGGTGCCGGTTTCATCGGCTCGCACCTGACCGAACACCTGCTCGGCCTCGACCACGAGGTGGTCGTGCTCGACGACCTCAGCACCGGCAGCGAGCGCAACCTGGCCGCGGTCGCCGACGACCCGCGGCTGCGTTTCGTGCGGGGTTCGGTGTGCGACCCCGAAGCGATCGAAGGCTGTATGAGCGGGGTGGGCGCGATCTTCCACCTCGCCGCCGCCGTCGGCGTGTTCACCATTCTCGACAAACCGCTCGACAGCCTCCGCACGAACCTCCACGGCACCGAGACCGTCCTCGAAGCGGCGCGACGGCACGACGTGCCGATCCTGGTCGCCTCGACCAGCGAGGTGTACGGCAAGAACACCGCGTCCGGGCTGTCGGAGGACGACGACCGGATCGTCGGCTCGCCGCTGAAGAGCCGGTGGTCTTACGCCGAGGCGAAGGCGCTCGACGAGACGCTGACGTATCTCTACGGTGTCGAGCACGGCATGTCCACGGTGATCGTCCGCCTGTTCAACACCGTCGGCCCGCGCCAGACCGGGCGGTACGGCATGGTCATCCCCCGCTTCGTCGAGCAGGGGCTGGCCGGCGAGCCGATCACGGTGTTCGGCGACGGGCAGCAGATCCGCTGCTTCTGCCACGTGCACGACGTCGTCCCCGCGCTGCTGGCACTGCTGGAGGACAAGGCGGGCCACGGGACGGTGTACAACCTGGGGAACTCGGAGGAGGTCACCATCACCGAGCTGGCCCAGCGGGTCATCAAGGCGACCGGCTCCACCGGCGGGATGGTGAAGATCCCCTACGACCAGGCCTACGGCGCCGGCTTCGAGGACATGCAACGGCGCGTGCCCGACTGCCGCAAGGCCCGCGAGCGGATCGGCTTCCGGCCGTCCCGCGATCTCGACGACATCATCACCGCCGTGATCGCCGAACGTCGCACCCCCTGACCCGGCGATCATCCGCCACGCGCACCGGGCGCCCCCTACTCCCGGCGCGCGTGGCCCTTGCCTCCGCGCCGGTTTCCCAGTGCCGGCGCGGAGGCATCCGTCTTTCCGCGGGGGTCACGCCACCCCGTCCTCGCGCTCGTACCGCCCCGCCTCCGCGTCGCATTCGAGGAGCCCGGCGTCGCAGAGCCGCCGTGCCCACGCGGCCATCTCCGCGCGCGTGCGGCCGGGATCGCGGCCCCACACCCCCGCGAGCGTCCGCGCCGCGTGGTCGAGCCGCCCGGCGTGCTGCTGGAGCGCGATCCACATCGCGGCACCGGCAGGGCCGCACCGGACCCGTTCGCCGGTGACCGCGCAGGCCAGTTCCAGGTTCCCGTCCGGGAGCACGGTCGGCGTCACGCCGGGGGTCGTACGAACCAGCATCGCGCTCGGTCCCTTCCACAGTGCCGTTTCCTCGCTTGCTGTCCTCCAGCCTTCCCGGAAACGGCCGCCGCGGACATGGTGCCCGCCCGCGAACCCGGGGTGGGGATGTCCCTACCCCCGATGGAGTTGCCCCGCCCCGGACCATGATCACGTTCCGGAGTCGCCGCTCCTCCGCGCCCCTGTGTGTCCCTTGTGGACACTGACGCGCGACGGACGGCGGCGTCCTGAACGCTCCGTTGGAGACGGTGAACGTCCCGAACGCGTCGTTCACGGCACCGGCCCGGCGATGCTGCGCCCCCACGGACCAACCAAGCCGATCGAAATGCGACGGAACATTCTCGGCGTGCCGCGGTGGGGGGGGGGGGGGGGGGGGGGGGGGGGGGGGGCGGGGGCCGCGGCGCCCGCGCCGCCCCGCCGCGCGGGAGGGAGGGGGGGGTAAAAAAATA
>NZ_JBHYIQ010000010.1:150428-171287 GCF_042739895.1 Amycolatopsis sp. NPDC059021 | reverse complement strand
GCGTTGGCCGCACCGAGGGACGCCCCCGTCGCGCTCAACGCACCCAGGGCGCCCCTCGGCACACCCGACCCGTGCACGGAAGTCCGGGCCGTAGACGGCGGAACGCCCCCGGTCCGAAGAACCGGGGGCGTTCCGTCAGCTGGTGCTCAGTGCTCACGCACCGCCGGACAGCTTCTCGCGGAGCGCCGCGAGCTGCTCGTCGCTGGCGAGCGTGCCGCCGCTCTTGGACTCGGCCGGAGCGGAGGTGTAGCTCTGGTCGCCACCCTCGATGCCGGTCGCGGCGTCCGCGGCGGCCTCGGCGTCGGCCTGGGCGGCCTTCGCGACCTGCTTCATGTGGGCCTCGTAGCGCGTGTGGGCCTCGGCGTACTGCCGCTCCCACTCCTCACGCTGCTTGTCGTAGCCCTCCTGCCACTCCTGCGTGTCCGGGTCGAAGCCTTCGGGGTAGATGTAGTTGCCCTCGGCGTCGTACTCGGCGGCCATGCCGTACTGGGTGGGGTCGAACTCGGTCTCCGGGGTGACGCCCTCGTTCGCCTGCTTCAGCGACAGCGAGATCCGGCGGCGCTCCAGGTCGATGTCGATGACCTTGACCATGACGTCGCCGTTGACCTGGACGACCTGCTCCGGGATCTCCACGTGGCGCTCGGCCAGCTCGGAGATGTGCACCAGGCCCTCGATGCCCTCCTCGACACGCACGAACGCGCCGAACGGGACGAGCTTGGTGACCTTGCCCGGCACGATCTGGCCGATCGCGTGGGTGCGGGCGAACTGGCGCCACGGGTCTTCCTGGGTCGCCTTCAGCGACAGCGAGACGCGCTCGCGGTCCATGTCGACGTCCAGGACCTCGACCGTGACCTCCTGGCCGACCTCGACGACCTCGGACGGGTGGTCGATGTGCTTCCAGGACAGCTCGGAGACGTGCACGAGGCCGTCGACGCCACCCAGGTCCACGAAGGCACCGAAGTTGACGATGGACGACACGACGCCCTTGCGGACCTGGCCCTTGGCGAGCGCGTTGAGGAACTCGCTGCGCACCTCGGACTGGGTCTGCTCGAGGTAGGCGCGGCGGGACAGGACGACGTTGTTGCGGTTCTTGTCCAGCTCGATGATCTTCGCCTCGAGCTCACGGCCGACATACGGCTGGAGGTCGCGCACGCGGCGCATCTCGACCAGCGAGGCGGGGAGGAAGCCGCGGAGCCCGATGTCCAGGATGAGGCCGCCCTTGACGACCTCGATGACGGTGCCCTTGACGGGCTCGTCCTTCTCCTTGAGCTCTTCGATCGTGCCCCAGGCGCGCTCGTACTGCGCGCGCTTCTTGGACAGGATCAGCCGGCCTTCCTTGTCCTCCTTCTGCAGGACAAGCGCTTCCACCTCGTCACCGACGCTGACAACCTCTGCCGGGTCGACATCGTGCTTGATGGACAGCTCACGCGAGGGGATGACGCCCTCGGTCTTGTACCCGATGTCGAGCAGGACCTCGTCGCGGTCGACCTTGACGATCGTGCCCTCGACGATGTCGCCATCGTTGAAGTACTTGATGGTCTTGTCGATCGCCGCGAGGAAGTCTTCCTCCGACCCGATGTCGTTGATGGCGACCTGCTGAGGCCCGGTGGGGGCGGTCGGGGCGGTGGCGGTGTCGGTGGTCATTAGGCGGGTTGCTCCGGTGGATGGGAAGTAGTGGGTGTGCAGTTTGATCGCGCCGCGGGCTCGGAAGCATGCGAAGACCCCATAAGCAAACGTCCACCAGTGAACGACCGCGGCATCTCCCGCAAACGGTGCGCGGCCCGATTCCCAGACGCTCGCTGAAGCGAACCTGAGCGGTAGGCAGCGCGAACCCACTGCGCTAACAGGTATCCTACGCGGCCCCCTGTAGGGGACACAATCAGGGTCCGTCCCCGCTCGCCGGACGGGCGTTAGGCTGTCGCCAGAGGCTCCCGAGCTGGGAGAACGTACTCGGGAAGGACTGGCTTGGAGCACGGAACCGCCCTCGGCGCGGAAGCGGCCGCCGAACTCCCGCCGGAGGACCGGCACGCACGCGCGGAGCAGCGTCTCGGCACGGCGGGGACAGCGTATCGGACGGTCGGTGGCGGCGAAGCCGCCGCGGCGAACCTCGCGTGGTGGGACGCCGACGCCGACGACTACCAGGCCACCCACGGCGAGTTCCTCGGCGACGCCGACTTCGTCTGGTGCCCGGAGGGGCTGCGCGAGGCGGACGCCAGGCTGCTCGGCGACGTCCGGGGACGCCGGGTGCTCGAGGTCGGCTGCGGGCAGGCGGCCTGCTCGCGCTGGCTGGCCGCCGAGGGCGCGCACGCGGTCGCGACCGACCTATCCGCCGGGATGCTCCGGCACGCTCGCGCCGGCAACGCGCGCACCGGCCTCGACGTCCCGCTCGTGCAGGCCAACGCCGAGCAGCTGCCCCTGGCGGACGCGAGCTTCGACATGGCCTGCTCGGCGTTCGGCGCGCTGCCGTTCGTGCCCTCGCTGGAGACGGTGTTCGCGGAGGTCCGCCGGGTCCTGCGGCCAGGGGCGCCGTGGGTGTTCTCGGTGACGCACCCGATGCGCTGGATCTTCCCGGACGATCCGGGGCCGCAGGGGCTGACGGTCACCCAGCCGTACTTCGACCGGACCCCGTACGTCGAGGTCGACGACGACGGCACCGCGACCTACGTCGAGTACCACCGGACGCTCGGCGACTACGTGCGCGCGCTGGCCGCCACCGGGTTCGCGCTGGACGATCTGCTCGAACCCGAGTGGCCGCCGGGGCACGAGCGCGTCTGGGGACAGTGGAGTCCGTTGCGGGGCAAGCTCTTCCCCGGCACCGCGATCTTCCGCACACGCCGGGACTGACCCCCGGTGGCGGCGCCGCGGCAGGTCTGGCACACGCGGTTCGCCGCGCTGGATCCCCTGCTGCGGCCGGTCCCGCTGCCCCGCGGTGTCCCGCTGGCGACCGGGCCGGATTTCGGCGTCCTCACCAGAACGGCCGTGGCACCGACGTCCTGGCAGGCCCTGTGGGGCGCTTCGGTGACTTACCGGCTGAGCGCGGTCCCCGGCGCGGACGCCGTCGGCGGCATGCGCGCGCTGCTCGAGGCCTGGGAGGCGCGGCGGCCCGGCGATCCGGAGCGCGACAGCGTGCGCGTGGTGACCTGGCCGAGCCGGGACCTCGCGATCGCGGAAGTGTTGCTGGCCAAGGGATTCGTGCCGGAGATCGTGCTGGCGGTGCGGAGGTCCGCGCCGTCTCCCTGCCATCGCGTCCCCGGCGTCGGCGTGCGCGCCGCCCGCGAGGCCGACATCGAGGAGATCGTCGCGCTGCGGCTCGCGGAACTGGAGTACGCCGCGCTGGTCGGGCCGAGTGTGCGGCGGCCCGGCGCGGCGGCGTTGCTGGCCACGGAAACGCGGCGCGGCCTGCGGTTCGGGGCCCGTGTCCTGATCGCCGACCGCGACGGCGTCGCCGCCGGGCTGGTCGCGTTCGGCGGTTCCGGCGGGACGCCGTCCGGCGGCGACGGCAGGCTTCCGGAAGGACGCTGGGGACACCTCGGCACCCTCGCGGTGTCCCCCGCCGGGCGCGGCCACGGAATCGGCAGGACACTGGCGGCCGCGGCGCATCGCGAACTGGATTTGCCGGGGGTGCGGGGTACGTTCCTCTACTACCACCCGGCCAACCCGCTTTCGACGGTGTTCTGGCACCGGCAGGGCTATCGTCCACTGTGGACGACCTGGGCCCGGCGGCACCAGGCGGGGTGACCGGCGAGCGAGGGGGAACCATGGAGATCACCGAAGAACTCTTCGCCGCGCACCGCGCCCGGCTGGCCGCGCTCGACCCGCTGCTGCCCCGCGCGGCGCCACCGGCCGCCGGCGAGCGGCTCGACGCGGCGACCGCGGGCGGCGGCCGGGTCACCGGCGTGCTGCAACGGCAGCGCCACGGGCCGGACGACGTGCCGATGCTGTGGTCGGCCGCCGACACCTGGCAGCTGTTCCCGTACTTCGGCGACACCGGCACCGAAGGCGTCGACCTGCTCCTGCGTGCCTGGCGGGCGCGGCTGGACGGCGAGCGGCTCGGCGAGGACTCCGCGTGCGTCGTCAACTGGCCCAGCCGGGACGCGGAAGCCATCCGGGCGTTCCTCGACCACGGGATGGTGCCGCTGACCGCGCTGGCGGTCCGCACCGAGACTCCGGTGCCGGCCCCGGCGGACGGCGTCCACGTCCGGCGGGCCACGACGGCGGACTTCGACAGCACGCTGGCGCTGGCCGAGGCGACCTTCGTGTACACAGGGCTGGTCGCCACGCGACGGCGGCCCAACACGGCCGCGCTGCTCGCCCCGGCGCTGCGGGAGGATCTCAGCCAGGAACGTCCCGCGGTCTGGCTCGCCGAACGCGACGGCGCCCCGGTGGCCTACGCGCAGTGCTCCTGGGTGGACGCCACCGCGGGCATGCCGGGGTCGGAGCTGCTGCCGCCGGGGCTCTGGGGCTACGTCAACAACGTCGTGACCGCGCCGGAGCATCGCGGCACCGGGGTCGGCCGCGTGCTGATGGCCAGGGTGCACGCGGTCTTCCACGACGAGGGCGCGACCGGGACGTACCTCTACTACAACCCGACCAACCCCCTCTCCTCGGTGTTCTGGCACCGGCAGGGTTATCGTCCACTGTGGACGTCGTGGGAGGTGCATCCCGCTTCCGCGTTGCGCTGATCCGGCGCCCATCGGTCCGGTTTGCGATGATTGCCCGCACCAAGGTCACCCGTGAGTGTGACGTGCGCCGGGCGATGTTGCCGTCCTCCCGGGCGGAGGTCTACGTTTTTGAACTGACCGGTCAGTTCAAAAGTGATCCCGACGCTGGAGTTCCCGTGCAGGTTCGAGCCGACAGGGTGTCCCTAGAAGGGCCCCACGGCACGCTGTTACCCCCCACCTCGCTGACCGTCCAGGCCGGGGAGCTGGCCCTCGTGCACGGCGAGCCGGGG
The DNA here is from genome assembly GCF_042739895.1 of Amycolatopsis sp. NPDC059021. Classification (NCBI taxonomy): domain Bacteria; kingdom Bacillati; phylum Actinomycetota; class Actinomycetes; order Pseudonocardiales; family Pseudonocardiaceae; genus Amycolatopsis; species Amycolatopsis sp. NPDC059021. Next base: position 166,336 of record NZ_JBHYIQ010000010.1, on the reverse strand, counting down.
GTCGGCGTCACCGCCTTCGGCCTCGCGCTCGCCGGGCGGCTCAAGCCGAGCACCGGCACGGTGACCGTCAACCACGCCGCCGACGCCGTCGGTGATCTTCGCAAGATCGTCGCGGTGGTCGACGCGCCGGGGGTCAGCGAACCGGACGGCGCACTCGTGCTGCGCGTCGTCGTCGGCGAGGAACTGGCGCTGGCGCACCGCCCGGCCGCCAAGACCGACGTCGCGCGCTGGCTGACCCAGCACGACGCGGCCGCGTTCGCCGGCACCCGCTTCGAGAACCTCGAACCGGCGCTGCGCACCAGGCTGCTCACCGAACTGGCCGCCGAGCGCGAAGGTGTGCGCCTGCTCGTCCTCGACACGCCGGACCGGCACACCAGCGACGTCGGCAGCTGGGCGCGGCTCGCCCGCGAGCACGCCGAGCGCGGGCTCGCCGTCGTGGTGCTGACCGCGACGACGCCGGATTCGGCCCTCCCCCACCCGCCGGCCCGCATCGGGTCGGCCGACCAGCCCGAACCACAACGGTGCTCGCCCGGCCCGGAAACCGCCGAGCTGAGCGCCGAAGGAGATCAGGAATGACTTCCCGCCCGAGCGGCACGAGCGCGTTCCGCATCGCCGCCAACGAACTACGCAGGCTGACGGCGGGCACCTTGCCCAAGCTGGCGATGGCCGCGCTGGTGCTGGTGCCGCTGCTGTACGCGTCCTTCTACCTGTACGCCAACTACGACCCGTACGGCCGTCTCGACAAGCTTCCCGCCGCCGTCTACACGAGTGACGCGGGCGCGAAGGACGCGTCGGGCAAGGATCGCAACGTCGGCCGCGAGGTGACCGACGAACTCGTCAACTCGCATACGTTCCAATGGCACGAGGTCTCGCAGGACGAAGCGGCGAAGGGGGTGAAGGACGGCAAGTACTCGTTCGTCATCGGCATCCCGCACGACTTCTCCGCGGCGCTGCTCTCGGTCGGCAACTTCCAGCCGCAGCAGGCCACGATCACGCTGACCACCAACGACTCCAACAACTATCTGTCCGGCACGATCGCCAAACAGGTGGCCGAACAGGTCAGGAAGACGATCGCGGAGAAGGTCGGCAGCGAGGCCGCGGACCGGTTCCTGGTCGGGTTCTCCACGATCTACGGCAAGATCGCCGAGGCGTCCGACGGAGCCAGGCAACTCGCCGACGGGGCCGCGAGACTGCGGGGCGGGCAGCAGGAGCTGGCCACCGGCGCGAACCAGCTCGCGACCGGGAGCGGCACCCTCGCGAACGGGCTCGGCACCCTGAAGTCCAGTACGACTTCCCTGCCGTCGCAGGCGAAACAGCTCGCCGACGGCGCGGGCCGGGTCGCCGACGGTGCCGGGCAGGTCGCCGACGGGAACCAGAAGGTCGCCGACGCCGCCGCCCTCGCCGCGGGCGCGTCGGGCGACATCCAGACCAAGCTCAACGGCTACCGCACCCAGCTCGCCCAGGATCTGCGGAACGCGGGTGTGCCCGAGGCGAAGGTGCAGGAGATCGTCGCCAAGGCCGACCAGCTGCGCTCCCCCGTCGACCAGGCGAACACCAAGATCCAGGGCGCGAACGGCGAACTCGCGAAGCTCGCCGCCGGGTCCCGGCAGGTGTCCAACGGCGCGCAGCAGGTGTCCAGTGGCGCCCAGCAGCTTTCGACCGCCGCGCCACAACTCGCGAATGGCATCGCGCAGGCCTCCGACGGCGCGAACCAGCTGCGCGACGGCGCCGCGAAGCTCAACGACGGCGAGAAGACCGCGCTCGACGGCACGAACCAGCTCGCCGACGGCTCGGCGAAACTGCGGGACGGGCTCGCCGCCGGGCTGAAGCAGATCCCGAACCCGGACGACCCGACGCGTTCGGCGACGGCCAACACCATCGCCGACCCGGTGGCCGTGACGTCCAACGGCGTCGCCTCGGCGGGCACCTACGGCGCGGGGCTGGCCCCGTTCTTCATCGCGCTCGCCACCTGGATCGGCGCGTTCGTGCTGTTCCTGCTGCTGCGGCCGCTGTCGACCCGCGCGCTCACCGCGGGCGCGTCACCGCTGCGGGTGGCGATCGGCGGCTGGCTGTCCTCGGCGCTGCTCGGGATCGCGCAGGTGATCGTGCTGTTCGGCGCGGTGACCTGGCTGGTCGGCATCCACGTCGCGCATCCGCTCGGCGCGATCGGGTTCGCCATCCTCGTCTCGCTCGCCTTCACCTCGGTGGTGCACGCGCTCAACGCGTTCTTCGGCGCGGTCGGGAAGTTCCTCGGCCTGGTGCTGCTGGTGCTCCAGCTGGTCAGTGCCGGCGGCACGTTCCCGTGGCAGACGATCCCGGACGCGCTGTATCCGCTGCACGTGGTGCTGCCGATGAGCTACGCGATCGACGGGTTCCGGCATCTGCTCTACACCGGTGCGTCGATGCGGATCCTCGGTGACATCGGGGTACTGGTGGCCTATCTGGTCGGCGGGATCCTGCTGTCCACTTTGGCCGCCCGCAAACGTCGCATGTGGACGGTGTCGGCGCTGAAACCCGAGCTGTCCCTGTGAGTCCCCGCGCCAAGGCGACCAAGCAGAAGCTCTTCGAGGCCACGCTGCGGCTCTCGGCGAGCCAGGGCCTTGTCGGTCTCACCGTGGACGACATCGCCGCCGAAGCGGGCGTGGCCAAGGGCACCGTCTACTACAACTTCGGCAGCAAGGACGGGCTCGTCGACGGGCTGCTGCGGTACGGCGTCGATCTGCTGGCCGGCCGGCTGCGGGCCGAGATCTCGGACGCCGACCCGCTGGACGTCGTCGAGGCGCAGGTGGACACCACGCTGGAGTTCATCCAGCAGTACCCGGGTTTCTCACAGATCCTGGTCAGCGAACTGTGGCGGACCCCCGGCCAGTGGCACGACACGCTGTCGCTGCTGCGCGAGGAGATCATCTCCATCGTCAAACAGCAGCTGCAGCGACTGGACGAAGCGGGGCGGCTGCCCGACGGCGTGCAGATCCCGACCGCGGCGGCGGGACTGTTCGGCACCATGCTCGTGGTGGCGCTCGACTGGCAGGTCTTCCAGCCGAAGCGCACCAGGGCCGACGTCCGGGACTCCGTCATGGTCCTCATCCGCGGCCTCGGCAGGTAGCCGAGGCCGCGGCGGCGTCACTCGCGGGTGAGGATGTTGTCGGCGAGGCTGGTGCGCGCGACCTTCCGCGCGGGCAGCCGGATCGACAACAGTCCGATGAGGACGGTCACCGCGAGGATGCCGAGGTACACCAGCGGCGGCCCAGCTGGCAGCGGCGATCCGGTGAAGTTGAAGCTGAGGAAAGCCAGCGGCAGCACCGGAAGGGCCGAGCCGAGCACCGCCGCGATGGCCACCACGATCCAGGATTCGACCCGGATCATCCGCAGGACCTGCCGCCGGGTGCCACCGACCAGCCGCAGAAGCGTCAGCTCGCGGCTCCGGTCCAGCGTCGCGGTCACCAGGGTGTTGACCACCGACAGCGCGACGTAGAGCAGGATGACGCCGAGCAGGATCCGGTTGAGCCAGTCGTTCGCCTGCTGCTGCCCGTCGGTGGCGACGGTGAGCGAATGCCGGTCCGCGACAGCGAGCCCCGGGAAGGTTCCGCCCAGCGCCCGCAGGCCCTGTTCGACCGCGGCGCGGTCGGCGGTTCCTTCCGTGCTGACGAGCACCGATCCGGCCGTGCGGGTGGTGGTGTGCGGGAGCAGGGTGTCCTGCGGCAGCAGCATGTCGCCGTAGCCGAGGTTGTTCTCGAACACCGCGACGAGCCGCGGACTGACGCGGGTGCGATCGCCGAGGTACATGTCGACCTTGTCCCCGATGTGCTTGCCCTGCCAGGAAGCCTGGAATTCGCTCAGTGCCACGGTGTCCCCGCGCAGATCATCGAACCTGCCTTGCTTCACCGCCAGCGAGAGCGTGCCGGCGAGCTGCCCGGCGTCGACACCGTTGGCCTTGACCCGGGTGATCGGTTCCGACGAGGCATCGTGATCGAGCACGAGGGCTTCGCTGCCGATCAGCGGTGTCGCGGCGCGCACCCCGGGCACCGACCGCGCGGCGGCGGCCACGTCCACCGGCACCCCCGCCGGGGCGGTGAGCACGAAATCGGCCGTCGTGGCAGCGCGTGCCTGCTGCTGGACAGCGTCGGCGAGCGTGGTCTGGCTGTAGAACATGGTGACCGAGAAGCCGAGGGTGAGCACCAGCGGGGTCACCGCGGCCGCCAGCCGCCGCGAGTTCGCCATGCTGTTGCGCGCGGCGAGATACGGCGCGGTGCCACCCGAACCCAGCAGGAGCCTGCCGATGACCCGGGTCGCCCTCGACATCAGTGCCGGGCCGAGCAGCCCGACGCCGATCACCGCGAACAGCGAGGACGTCACGGCGGGCACCACGGCCAGCTGGCCGGACAGCACGAGGGTCGCGGTCACCCCGGTGCCCGCCAGCAGGAGCATCACCTGGCCGGTGATCATGCGCCCACGGCCGAGCTTCGCCTTTTCCACCGCGGCTTCACCGAGCGCCTCGATCGGCTTGACCTTCAGCATCCGTCTGGCCGAGGTCCACGCGGCCAGCCACGCGGCGCCGACGCACAACACGACCGACGCCGCCATCGGCACCGGGCTGATCGACAGCTCGAACCCTTCGGGAATCACGCCGATCTTCACGAAGACGTCCCGGATCCCGTACGCGGCGTAGATGCCGGGCCAGATCCCGAGGAGGGCCCCAAGACCGGACACGAGTGTCGTCTCGATGCCGATGAGCCGCCGCACCTGCCCCGGGGTCGCCGCGATGGCGCGCAGCAACGCGATCTCCCTGCGTCGCTGGTTCAGCACCAGCGCGAGCGTGCTCGCGGTCACGAAGATCACGATCATGAGCACGAATCCGGAGAACGAACTGGAGACGAGCATCAGGATCTGCCGCGACTGCGCTCCGTCCGGCGACTCGGCCTCACCCCGCTCCGATCCCGAGTGGACGGCCACGTTCCCGTTGTCCCGCAATGCCTTCTCGACCCGATCGGCGAGTTCGGACGAGTCACCGAACACCCCGATCGCGGCGAGCTTGCCCGGGTCCGCGGACAGCGACCTGGCGACGTCGTCGGTGAAGAACACCGCCGACTGACGATCCAATCCGTCCTTTCCGGACGGTGCGGCGACACCGCTCACGTGGTAGGCCACCGGTTGCGCGTGCACCGAGATCCGTACGGTCCCACCGACCGAAACCCCCGCGCGCCGCGCGAGTTCGGCGTCCAGCACCACATCCCGCGGCCCGGCGGGCGCGCTGCCCGCCCGCACGGTGAACGGAGTCAGCTCGGCGCTGCCCCAGCCGTGCCCGAGCGAGTGGCCGCCGTCCGCGCCGGACAGCACCCGGCCGTCCGGCGCCACCACGGTCGCCGGAAAGCTCACCTCCCCGACCACCTTGGTCACCCCGGGAATCCCCGCCACGGTGCCGAGCAGGTTCGCGTCGACCGGCACCTTCTCCGCCAGCTGCTCGGTCCTGCTCTCGGCCTCCTTCGTGTTCGTCTTCGCGGTCACCGACTGGTTGCCGCCGACCACCACCGGCGCGGCGGCGTAGCGCTGCGCGGGCACGCCGCCGAACAGACCGGACTCCAGCAGTACCCCGCACGCGGTGAACAGCACCGCGCCACCGAACAACGCGAGGAACGACGCGACGAACGCGGCCTTACGGGCGCGAATCGTCGCCCATGCCAAGGACAGCATCGCGGTCACCACTCCCCGAGCGTGGTCATCCGCGCGGCCACTTGCTCAGGAGTCGGCGACGGCATCTCCTCGACGAACCGGCCGTCGGCGAGGAACAGCACGCTGTGCGCGTGGGCCGCCGCCACCGGGTCGTGGGTGACCATCACCACGGTCTGGCCGAATTCGTCGACGAGCCTGCGCAGCAGTTCCAGCACCTCCGCGCCGGTCCGCATGTCCAGCGCGCCGGTCGGCTCGTCGGCGAAGACCACCTCGGGCCGGGAGACGAGCGCCCTCGCCACGGCCACCCGCTGCTGCTGGCCGCCGGAGAGTTGGGCCGGTCTGCGCTGCAAATGCTGGTCGAGACCCACCCGGCCGACGATCTCCCGCAACCACGCGGCATCGGCGCCGCGCCCGGCGAACCGCAGCGGCAGGGTGATGTTGTCCAAAACGGACAGTGACGGCACCAGGTTGTAAGCCTGGAAGATGAAACCGATCCGGTCCCGGCGCAGCACCGTCAGCGCTTTCTCCTTGAGCTTCGACAGCTCGGTCTCACCCAGCCGCACCGAGCCCGACGTCGGCCGGTCGAGACCGGCGGCGCAGTGCAGGAACGTGCTCTTGCCCGAGCCGGACGGCCCCATCACCGCGGTGAACCGGCCTCGCCGCAGCTGCAGCGAAACCCCGCGCAGAGCCGTCACGGCACCGTCCCCCGTGCCGTAGACCTTGGTCACACCGTCCAGCCGGACCGCGTGATCCTGGCCGACCATCGACTCCGATCGTGTGTACACCACTGATTTCCCCACTCCTGTCCGCCCGTGGCCCTCAACGTAGCCAAAGGTAGGTTCTGCGGAAGGGTGTGGGACATCCCGCGGAATACCGGATCCGTGGTAGAGCCCGCTCCACCATCTACACCAGGAGGGGTGATGGGCCGGGCACTGACCAGGGTGTGGCCACCGTTCCGTTCGCTGGCGGTCGGCTTCGTCACCTCGATGGTGTCGTGGCTCGTGCTGTGCGTGCTGCTGGCCTGCGCGCTGATGGTGATCACGCTGCCGCTGCTGCCGCTGCTGATGACGGGGATTCGCAAGCTGATCTCGTTCGAGCGGCGGCGGATCGCCCGGTACACCGGCGTCGACGTCCCGGAGCACTACCAGGAACTGACCGGGCCGATCGTGGGGCAGATCACCACCGTGCTCTCCGATCCGGCGACCCGTCGTGACCTGCTGTGGCTGCTCGTGCACGCGGTGTCCGGGCTCGCGGTGGGCATGGTCTCGGTCGGCTTGCCCTGCTCGGCCGTGCAGAACGTCGTCATCTCGCTCATCTGGTGGCTGGTTCCCGGCGGGATGCGGAGTTCGTTCGACCTGCCCGTCGGCTCGTGGCCCGCCGCGCTGCTCAACCTCGGCATCGCGGCTGCGGCGGCGCTGGTGTCCTGGTTGGTGCTGCCCCCGCTGGCCGACGGTGAGGCCCGGCTGGCGCGGAAGCTCCTGGCCCCGCCACGGGCGAGCATGGCCCAGCGGGTGGCCGAACTGACCGCGACGCGGGCGGCCGCGCTGGAAGCCCACGGCGCCGAACTCCGCCGTATCGAACGGGATCTGCACGACGGCACGCAGAACCGGCTGGTCGCCGTGGTGATGATGCTCGGCATCGCGGAACGCGGGCTGCGGCGCGACCCGGCGTCGGCGCTGCCGCTGGTGCTCAAGGCACAGAACGCCGCGTCGGACGCGATCGCCGAACTCCGCGACGTCGTCCGCAGCATCCACCCGCCGGTGCTGGAGGACCGCGGCCTCGACGGCGCGGTCGACGCGCTGGCCGCTCGCAGCCCGATTCCGTGCACTGTGGACGTCGAGGGGCTGCGACGGCTGCCGGCGGCGGTCGAAGCCGCCGCGTACTTCGTCGTCGCCGAGGCGCTGACCAATGTGGCCAAGCACAGCGGCGCGGAACACGCGTCGGTGCGCCTCGTGGTCCGGGGCGATGTCCTCACGGTGGAGATCACCGACGACGGCCACGGCGGGGCCGACGAGGACGGCGGCACCGGGTTGAACGGGATCCGCCGTCGCGTCGAAGCGTTCGACGGGCACACTGAGCTGTCCAGTCCGGTGGGCGGGCCGACCGTGCTGCGCGCGGTCCTGCCCACCGGGGCCTGAGGAAAGGAAACCACTGCCGTCATGCGGATCGCGATCGCCGAGGACGACGCCCTGCTCCGCGAGGGACTCGTGTTGTTGCTGGGCACTGAAGGTTTCGAGGTGACCGCGGCGGTCGACAACGCCGAGGACCTGCTGACCGCCGTCGACGCCGACCCGCCGGACGTGATCGTGGTCGACGTCCGGATGCCGCCGACCTTCACCGACGAGGGCCTGCGTGCCGCCGTGGAGGCCCGCCGCCGTCATCCGGCGCTGGCGGTGCTGGTGCTCTCGGCGTACGTCGAGGACAGTTACGCCGGGGAGCTGCTGGCCGGTGCCGGGACCGGCGGCGGCGTCGGCTACCTGCTGAAGGAGCGGGTCGGGAAGGTCGCGGACTTCCTGGAGTCGCTGAACCGGGTGGCCGCCGGGGGCGCGGCGATGGACCCCGAGGTCGTCGCGCAGCTGCTGGTGCGCCGCAAGGCCGACGACCCGATCCGCACGCTCACCCCGCGCGAACGGGAGGTGCTCTCGCTGATGGCCGAGGGGCATTCCAACGCCACCATCGGGGAACTGCTCGTCATCGGCGCGGGCGCGGTGCACAAGCACATCGGCAACATCTTCGCCAAACTGGGCCTGCCCAGCACCGACGGCGCCGGGCACCGCCGGGTGCAGGCCGTGCTGACCTACCTCCGCGCGTAGCGCCGGTTTTCGTGGCTGGGTGCGTGCCACGCCCCCCATCCGCGACACGCACCCAGCCACGAAACGCGCCGGATCCCGCCCGGGATCACGGGACCCGGCGACGAACACATCGTCAGCGGCCGAGCGGGCAATCGACAACCCTTTTGGCTTCGCCTAAAATTTTGCGGGCGGAACAGCCGACGACATTGCCGGGAGCCGGGTGCTCAGAATCCATCTCACCGACGCGGATTTCGGCGGCACGCGGTTCGCCGAGAATCCGGCGCCGCTGCTGGATTCCGTGCTGGCACTGAGCGAACACCTGCGTGACCGTCCCGGCCGCTCCGCGGGGCTGCCCGCCGAAATCGGCCCGCTGTTGTCGATGGTGAACGCACAGGCACGCGGTCCCACCTTCCTCGATCCGCTCGTCGCGGACGCCGAGCACGGCTTCTCGCTGGTGGACGCGGCACCGCGCGCGGTGCTGCGGTCCGAACTGGCCCGGATCTGGCCGCCGGACCGCGCGATCCCGCTGTGGGTCCGGAATCTCGCCGACGGCGACGCCGAGGAACGGCGGCTGGTCAACCGGGCGTTGCGTGCCTGGTACCGGCGGGACGTCCTGCCCCGGCGGGATCGGCTCGACGCCGGTTTCCGCCAGGACATCGCCGTGCGGACGCCGGCGTTCCCGCAGCACGAAGCCGCGTCGGCGTTCGGTTCGCTGCATCCCGATCTCCGCTACCACGACGGCGTGCTGACGCTCCCGCATCCGAAGGAAATCGACATCACTCCGCGTGGCGCGGGAATCGAGCTGATGCCTTCGGCCGTGTGGTCCGGCCGCCCGCTGTTCACGAACCCCTGGCGTGACACGGACCGGCACGTCCTGATCTATCCCGTCCGTCCCGCCTTCGACGTCATCGGCCGCCGTCCGGCGGGCGCGCTGGCCAGGCTGCTGGGACCGACCAGGGCCGCGGTCCTCGCGGCGCTGCGGCAGCCCCGTACGACCGGCGAGCTCGCGCGGCTGGCCGGCATCAGCGCGCCCTCGGCCTCTCAGCACACCGCCGCGCTGCGCGACGCCGGGCTCGTCGCCAGCAGGCGCACCGGCCGGAGCGTGCGGCACGAGCTGACCTCGCTCGGTGCCGCCCTCCTGGCCGCCAACGACGAGCCTGCGGCGGATCTCAGCCCTGGTGCTTCCCCCTGAGAGTGACCTCGAACCGGCGAATCGCGCCAGTTCGCGCACGCCCGCTCCGCACTGTCCACAAAGGATTTCCAGCCAGTCACCGCCGGAACGAGAAATCCCTACGAACGCCGGGTGCGGGAGCGGATGACGCGGCAATAAAATGCCGTGTCCCCGTTCCCCGGTAAGCCAGTTCACCTCGGCCCGGTTGATGTCTCGGCAGTTCGGCGGACTGAGTCGTGGGCGGCGAAGTGGAGTCCCGATGTCACGTCGCTTTTCTTGGACAAGCCTGTTCATCGCGTTGACCACGGCAATACTCGGACTGGTTCCCACGAGCGCCAGTGCGACGGCTGACGATGGTCCGGCCACCGCCATCGTCGGTGGCCGCCCAGCGAGCGAAGCGTATCCCTTCATGGTGTACGTCGGTGGTTGCACCGGATCGCTGATCAAGGCCACTTGGGCGATCACCGCCAAGCACTGCCCGACGCCGTCCTCGGTCCGGGTGGGCAGCAATGACCGCACCTCCGGCGGCACCGTCGTGCGCGTCGCCCGCGGCGTCAGCGACCCCCGGGATGACGTGAAACTGCTGCAGCTGGCGAACCCGGTGTCGTACGCCCCCATTCCGGTCGCCACGGACTCGGGGCCGGCGGGCACCCCCACCCGGATCCTCGGCTGGGGCCAGACCTGTCCGCAGCCTGGTTGCGGCAGTGCTCCGCGGATGAACCAGGAACTGGACACCTCGATCGTCGCGGATCAGCAGTGCGGTACCGGAGCGACCGAGATCTGCACCGACAACCCGAACAACGGTGGTGACTGCTACGGCGACTCCGGTGGCCCGCAGATCAAGAAGGTGAACGGTGTCTGGCAGCAGATCGGCACCGACAGTGCGGGAACCACCGACAACTGTGGTGAGGGACCGTCGATCTACGTCGATATCGCCAGCAGCCCTGTGCGTACCTGGATCAGCCAACAGGTAGGCGGGCTCTGAGCACGAGGAGCGGAAGGGGACTTTCCTCTCGCGGGGCGAGACGAAGGTCCCCTTCGCCTCGCTAGTGCGCGGCCTCGTTCCAGGAGCGGCCGTAGCCGACGGAAACCTCCAGCGGTACGGCGAGCGCGTAAGCCGAGCCCATCCCCTCCCGCACGAGCTTTTCGAGTTCGTCGCGCTCGCCTTCGGCGACCTCGAGCACCAGTTCGTCGTGTACCTGGAGCAGCACCCGGCTGCGGAGCTTCGCCTCGACCAGCGCGCGGTGCACGTTGAGCATGGCGACCTTGATGATGTCCGCCGCGCTGCCCTGGATGGGCGCGTTCAGCGCCATCCGCTCAGCCATCTCCCGCCGCTGCCGGTTGTCGCTGTTGAGGTCCGGCAGGTAGCGGCGGCGCCCGAAGATCGTCTCGGTGTAGCCGACCTTCGCGGCCTCGCCCACCACCGAATGCAGATAGTCCCGCACGCCGCCGAACCGGGCGAAGTACGCGTCCATCTGTGCCTTGGCCTCCTCGGTGGAGATCCGCAGCTGTGAGGAGAGCCCGTAGGCCGACAAGCCGTACGCCAGGCCGTACGACATCGCCTTGACGCGGTAGCGCAGCTCGGGCGTGATCTCCTCCGGCGGCAGCGAGAACGCCCGCGACGCCACGAACGTGTGCAGGTCCTCGCCGCTGTTGAAGGCCTCGATCAGCCCCTCGTCCTGCGACAGGTGCGCCATGATCCGCATCTCGATCTGGCTGTAGTCCGCGGTCATCAGCTCCGCGTAACCCTCGCCCACGACGAACGCGTCCCGGATGCGACGGCCTTCCTCGGTGCGCACCGGGATGTTCTGCAGGTTCGGGTCCACAGAGGACAGTCGCCCGGTCGCGGCGATGGTCTGCTGCAGCGTGGTGTGGATCCGGCCGTCGTCGGCGACGGACTTGATCAGTCCCTCGACCGTGGTCCGCAGCTTCGTGGCGTCCCGGTGCTCGAGCAGGTGCTGCAGGAACGGGTGCTCGGTCTTCTCGAACAGGCCCTGCAGCGCCTCGGCGTCGGTGGTGTAGCCGGTCTTGGTGCGCTTGGTCTTCGGCATGCCCAGCTCGTCGAACAGCACGACCTGCAGCTGCTTCGGCGAGCCGAGGTTGATCTGCTTGCCGATCACCGCGTACGCCTCTTCGGCCGCCTGGGTCACCCGGCCGAGATAGTGCGCCTCCAGCTCGGTCAGCTGCTCGATGTCGACCGCGATCCCGGCGATCTCCAGCTCGGTGATGACCTCGAGCAGCGGCAGCTCCAGCTCCGCGAGCAGACCCGTGCCCCCGGTCTCCTCGACCTCCCTGGCCAGCGCCACCGACAGCTCGGCGATGGCCCGCGCCTTGACCAGCTCGTCGGTGATTTCCTTCTGCTCCAGGCCTTCGGCGCCGCCGTCGAGCAGCGACAGCTGACCGTCGTCGCCCGCGGCCTCGGACCGCAGCTCGCGCTGCAGGTACCGCAGCACCAGATCGTCCAGTTCGAAGGTGCGCTGGCCGGGCCGCACCAGGTACGCGGCCAGCGCGGTGTCCATCTCCAGCCCGGCGACGGTCCAGCCCCGCGCGCGCAGCGCGTGCAGCGGCACCTTGAGGTCGTGGCCGATCTTGCGGACCTGCGGATCCGCCAGCCATTCGGCGAGCGCCTTGTCATCGGCCTCGTCCATCCTGGTGACGTCGAGATACGCGCCCTCGCCGTCCGGCGCGGCGAAGGCGATCGCCTTCAGATCCGACCGGACCGAGGCACCGGTGGTACGGAAGGAGACCGCGACCGGCTTCTTTCCTTGCGCGTGCGCGGACAGCCAGCCGGCGAGCCCGCCCGGCGCGAGCGCGCTCCCGCTGACCTCGAATCCCTCGTCCGCCTCGGGCTCGGCGCTGCTGAGCGTCGCGAACAGCCGGTCACGCAGGACGCGGAACTCCAGCTCGTCGAAGATCCGGTGCACCGCTTCCCTGTCCCACGGGCGCAGTTCCAGACCGGACGGCCCGACCTCGAGTTCGACGTCGCGGATCAGCTCGGTGAGCTGCCGGTTGAGCGACACCGCCGTCAGGTGCGCCCGCAGCGCGTCACCGACCTTGCCCTTGACCTCGTCGACCCGGTCGATCAGCTCGCCGAGCGAGCCGAACTGGCGGATCCACTTCGCCGCTGTCTTCTCGCCGACGCCGGGGATGCTGGGCAGGTTGTCCGACGGGTCGCCCCGCAGCGCGGCGAAATCCGGGTACTGCTGGGGAGTGAGCCCGTACTTCTCCTCCACCGCGTCCGGCGTGAACCGGGTCATCTCCGACACCCCGCGCTTCGGGTAGAGCACGGTGACGTGCTCGTTGACCAGCTGCAGCGCGTCGCGGTCGCCAGTACAGATGAGCACGTCGAAATCGTCCGCGACCGCCTGGGTGGTGAGCGTGGCGATGATGTCGTCGGCCTCGTAGTTCTCCTTGGTCAGCGCCGGGATGTTCAGCACCCCGAGTACCTCTTCGACGAGGCCGACCTGCCCCTTGAACTCGTCCGGCGTCGTGCTGCGGTTGGCCTTGTAGTCCGCGTAGGCCTCCGAGCGGAAGGTCTTGCGGGACAGGTCGAAAGCGACGGCGAGGTGGGTGGGCGCCTCGTCGCGCAACAGGTTGATGAGCATCGAGGTGAACCCGAAGACCGCGTTCGTGACCTGCCCGGTCTTCGTGCGGAAGTTCTCCGCGGGCAGGGCGAAGAAGGCACGGTAGGCCATCGAATGGCCGTCGATGAGCAGCAGTTTCGGCCGCTCACCGGTGCCGGTGGTGGGTGTGACTTTTGCGACGGTCTGGTTCTCACTCGGGCTCACGGGAGCGAGTCTAGGCTGAGGGTCCGACACTCTTACGTGTCGCATGGGTATAGGAGCATTGTGTGACGAACCACCAGGGCAGCGAGGCCCGCCAGCCGTTCCAGGGCGTCGACCCCGCGGTCGCCGACCAGCAGCTCAACGACAAGATCGGGCTGGAGATCCTCGAGCTGACGCCCGAGCGCGTGGTCGGCACGATCCCGGTCAAGGGCAATCTGCAGCCGTACGGCCTGCTGCACGGCGGCGCGAACGCCGTGCTCGCCGAGGCGCTGGGCTCGACGGTGGCCGCGCTCAACGCCGGGGCCGACCGGGCCGCGGTCGGGCTGGAGCTGTCCTGCACCCACCACCGCGCCGTCCGCTCCGGGCTGGTCACCGGCGTCGCGACCCCGGTGCACGTCGGGCGGAGCAACATCACCGCGGAGATCGTGCTGACCGACGACCAGGGCCGCCGCACCTGCACCGCCCGCCTCACCTGCGCCGTACTGAGCGCCGCACCGGGTTCCTGACGCACACCGTTCGGGGAGGCCGAGTGGATCTGGACGTCGCGCAGGTCAGGGCGTTCGTCGTGACGGCGGACCTGCGGCACTTCAGCCGGGCCGCGGAGTCGCTGTTCCTCACCCAGCAGGCGCTGTCCAAGCGCATCCGCAAACTCGAGGACGCACTGTCCACGGCGTTGTTCGTCCGCTCGAACCGCGCGGTCGAGCTCACCGAGGACGGCGAGCGGTTCCTCCCCCACGCGCGCGAGCTGATCCGCGCGGCCGACGCCGCCGTCGCGGCCATGCACGCCGAGGAGCGACCGCTCCGCCTGCACGTCATCGATCCGCGGCTCTCCCCGATGTTCCTGCTGCGCAGGCTCGCCGAGCGCGAACCCGGCCTGCGCATCGACCGGGTCGGCGGGCCGGGTCTCGTGAGCGCGGTCGACCCGCTGCTGCGGGGTGAGCTGGACGTCGCGTTCGGCCGGGTCAGCGGCTGCGGCCGGACGCTGCCGGACGAGCTGGAGCACCGGGTCGTCCGGCTCGAACCGCTGGTCGCGCTGCTCGCCCCGGAACATCCGCTCGCGGCGGGCGAGGTCGTGCGGCTGAGCGATCTGCGGGCCGAGGGGATCTGGCTCCCCCAGTTCGGCGGCCCCGCCGAATGGGTCTCCTACGTCCGAGAACTTTGTGCCGGCTTCGACGTGCCGATCGACGATTCCGGGGTCACCTACGACCTGCGGCATACGCTGGAGCAGACCCGCTACGGCAAGCTCCGGGTCACCCTCGCCGGAGCCGACATGGAACTCGCGCCCGACCTCGAACTGCGGGTGCTGCCCTTCGAGCCGTCCCCCTTGTTCCCGTGGTCGCTCGTCTGGCGCCGCGGCAAGCAGAGCCCCGGCCTGCGACGGTTGCTCGCGCTGGCCGGGCGCACCAGCCGTGAGGAGGACTGGTGCGCCCGCGACCCGGCCCATACCTGGCTGCCGCGCGCCGACACGGAAATGCTCACACGTTCAGGCGCCGCGCGAACCACTTCGTGAGCTCGGCGTCCACCACGCGGGCATGTTCGGTCTGCGGCGCCGCTTCGATTCCGGGTGCCTCGGCCAGTTCGTGCGCCATGCCGGGGATGATCACCTGCTCGCCCCGCTCCCCCAGCGCCTTGACCAGCGCCGCCGCGGGTTCGCGAATGGCGACGTCGTCCTGCTCGCCGATCACGAGCAGCACGTCGGCCTCGAGTTCGTCCGCCCGCAGCACGTAGTCGTAGCGCTCGGCGACCGCGCGCGAACGCTCGGACCAGTGGTAGACGACGTCGTACCGCCGCTCGTTCGCCGCGACGACGGGCGTCAGCTGGACCACCGGGTTCACCAGCGCCGCCGCGGCGATCGGGACCTCGCCGCGGGCCAGCACCTCCAGCGCGGCCGCACCGCCCGCCGAACCGCCGACGACCCCGATCGGGCCGTCCGCAATGGACAGACGGGAGCGCAGATCCGCCACCGCCGCCGGGAATTCCTTCGCCACCTGCTCGGTGACCGGCTCGACGACGTTGAGGACGTTGTCCTCGCTCGCGAGGCGGAAGAACTCCTCGTAGCCGCCGGGCGGCAGGCGGCGTCCGTGCATCGGGAGTCCGAAGTGGACACGCCAGGCGCGCAGGCCGCGCATCGGCACCGCGGCCGCCATCGCGACCTCGGTGCACGGCGGCGACATCATGTGCCAGGTGACGACCAGCGGCGCCGGGGCGTCACCCTCCGGCGGCAGTGCCACGAACGGCACGCCCGCCGCCTCGCCGACGACCTGTTCCTGCTGCTTGGTGGTCCCCATGGTCTGCCTCCCAGTACGCGGTTTTGCTTGCCCCATAAGCAAACCGCGCCCGCCGCCGCCCCGTCCAACAGCCTTTCCGGCGCCGATCACAACCACCGGTTGTACTGCCCCCGGAAAGCCGTGAAGGCCTCCTTCACAGCCTTGTGGGGGGGGGAAGTGGGGGGGGGGTTTTAAACAAAACCAACCCCCCACACCAGGTGCG
>NZ_JBHYIQ010000010.1:146530-150419 GCF_042739895.1 Amycolatopsis sp. NPDC059021 | reverse complement strand
CCCTCCTTCACAGCGTTGAGCGCTGTGAAGGAGGCCTTCACGGACCTTCGACCTGCCTCAGCCGACGCCGAGGTAGGCCTCCTTGATGCTGTTGTCGGCCAGCAGTTCCTTGCCGGTACCGGACTTCGTGATGCGCCCGGTCTCCAGCACGTACGCCCGGTGCGCCCGCGACAGCGCCTGCTGCGCGTTCTGCTCGACGAGCAGCACCGTGGTGCCCTGCTTGTTGATCTCGGTGATGATCCGGAAGATCTGCTGGATGAACTGCGGGGCCAGCCCCATCGAGGGCTCGTCCAGCAGCAACAGCTTCGGCTTCGCCATCAGCGCGCGCCCGATCGCGAGCATCTGCTGCTCACCACCGGACATCGTGCCGCCCGCCTGGCTCTTGCGTTCGGCAAGGCGCGGGAACAGCTCGAACACGCGGTCCAGGTCGGGGCCGAGGTTCTTGCGGTCCTTGCGCGCGTACGCGCCCATGTCGAGGTTCTCCATCACCGTCATGCCGGGGAAGATCCCGCGGCCTTCCGGCGCCTGCGAGATCCCGCGGACCACCCGCAGGTCGGCCCGCAGCCGGGTGATGTTCTCCCCGGCGAAGGTGATCGTCCCGTTCGACACCGGGCGGATACCGGAGATCGCCCGCATCGTGGTGGACTTGCCCGCGCCGTTGGCGCCGATCAGCGTGACGATCTCGCCCTCGTTGACCGTGATGGACAGTCCGGACACGGCCTGGATCCGGCCATAGTGGACGGACACATCGGACAGCTCAAGCAACGTCATCGTCGGGCACTCCCAGATAGGCGGCGATCACAGCGGGGTTCTCCCTGATCTCGGCCGGCACTCCTTCGGCGATCTTCTTGCCGAACTCCAGAACCACGATCCGGTCGGTCACGCCCATGACGAGTTTCATGTCGTGTTCGATCAGCAGGACGGTGTAGCCGTCGTCGCGGATCGTCCGGATCAGCCCCATGAGCTCTTCCTTCTCCGCCGGGTTGAACCCGGCGGCCGGCTCGTCGAGGCAGAGCAGTTTCGGCTCGGTGGCCAGTGCCCGCGCGATCTCCAGCCTGCGCTGGTAGCCGTACGGCAGGTTCTTCGCCTTCTCCGCGGCGCGGTCGGCGATGCCCACGAACTCCAGCAGCGCCATCGCGCGGTCCACCGCTTCGCGCTCCTCGCGGTGATGCCGGGGAAGCCGCAGCAACGCGCCGAGCACGCTCGTCTTGTGGCGGGCGTCCGCCCCGACGACGACGTTCTCCAGCGCGGTCATCTCGGCGAAGAGCCGGATGTTCTGGAACGTGCGCGCGATCCCCCGCTGGGTGATCGTGTGCCGGTTCGCCTTGCCGAGCGGCTTGTCCTCCAGCAGCACCTTGCCCGAAGTGGGCCGGTAGACGCCGGTCATCGCGTTGAAGCACGTCGTCTTCCCCGCGCCGTTCGGCCCGATGAGGCCGAGGATCTCGCCGCGGCGGATCCCGAACGACACCGAATCCAGCGCCACCAGGCCACCGAACCGCACCGTGACGTCCCGCAGTTCCAGCAAGGTCTGGCCGATGTCGACCGCGATCTCACGGTCGGGCGCGACCACCTCGGCGACCTCGGCGAAGTGCTCGGCGCGCTCCTCCTCGGTCATCTGCTCGACCTCGGCCACCAGGCCGCCTTCGACCGGCTTGGCGCCGTCCTGTGGCTGCGTCATGCCTTGCCCCCTGGGGTCGGTTCCGCGGCGAGCGCGCTGTCCCCGCTGATCTGCTCGCTCTTGCCGAGCAATCGCTGGTATGCCTGCCTCCCCCGCGCCAGCAACCGCTGGCGCGCGCCGAGCAGCCCTTGCGGGCGAAAGATCATCAGGATGATCAGCGCGATACCGAAGATGAGGTAGTTGTACTCGGCGATCTGCACGAACCGCAGCGGCAGGTAGGCCACGACGACAGCGCCGAGCAGCACGCCCACCTTGTTACCGGCGCCGCCGAGCACCACGGCCGCCAGGAACAGCATCGAGGTCACCACGTCGAACGACTGGTTGTTGACGAACTGCAGTTTCCCGGCGTACAGCGCACCGGAAAGGCCGCCGATCGCGGCGCCGATGACGAACGCCCAGATCTTGAACTTGTACGTCGCCACGCCCATGATCTCGGCCGCGTCCTCGTCCTCCCGGATGGCGACCCAGGCCCGGCCGACGCGGCTGCGTTCCAGGTTCCCCACCAGGAGCAGGATCGCGATGATGATCGTGACCGTGAAGACGTACCACAGGCTCGCGTTGGCCAGGAACGGTTTGCCGGCGGCGTCGGTCCCGACCCGCTCGAATCCCGACTGGCCGCGCAACGGGCCGACGTTGTCCGCGATGAGCCGGATGATCTCACCGAAGCCCAGCGTCACGATGGCGAGATAGTCGCCGCGTAGCCGTAGTGTCGGCGTGCCGAGGATGACGCCGAAGATCATCGTGATCGCCATCGCCAGCGGCAGCGTCCAGATGTAGGGCAGCTTCGCGAGGCTCGAACTCGGGCTGGTGAACAACGCCGCGACATAGGCGCCGACGGCGAAGAACCCGACGTACCCGAGGTCGAGCAGCCCGGCCTGGCCGACCACGACGTTGAGGCCGACGGCGACCAGCGCGTAGCGGGCGACGTCGAACATCGCGGTCGGGAAGTCGGTGCCCGTGGTCGCCAGCAGCGGCGGGTTCAGCCACGGCAGGAAGTAGATGAGCACGACCAGCGGGATGAGGATGCCCCACTGGGCGGGACGGCTCAGACTGTTCCAGCGCTCCCGGATCGACGGGCGCGCGGGTGCGTTGTCGGTGGTCATACCCGTGCCTTCCCGAGTGATTCGCCCAGGATGCCGGTCGGGCGGAGCATGAGGACCAGCACCAGGACGACGAACGCGACGACGTCCTTCCATTCGCCGCCGAACAGCGACTGACCGTAATTTTCGACGATGCCGAGCAGGAGCCCGCCCAGCAGCGCGCCGCGCAGGTTGCCGATGCCGCCGAGCACCGCCGCCGCGAACGCCTTGATACCGAGCAGGAATCCGCCGTTGTAGATCGCGCCGGACGGGATCTTCATCAGGTAGAACAACGCCGCCGCGCCGGCGAGCAGGCCGCCGACGAGGAACGTCACGATGATGACCCGTTCCTTGTTGACGCCCATCAGCGTCGCGGTGTCGGGGTCCTGGGCGACCGCGCGGATACCGCGGCCCACCTTGGTGCGGTTGACGAAGTAGTCCGCGACGAGCCAGGCGAGGACCGACGCGACGACGATCAGGATGTCGCGGTCGGTGATCTTGGTGCCGAAGATTTCGAAGAGCGTCTGCGGGGTGAGCAGCCGGATCGAGCGCTGCGCGTTGAGCCCGAAGATGAGCTTCAGGGTCTGCTGGAGCGCGAACGACGCGCCGATCGCGGTGATCAGGAAGACGAGTTTCGGCGCGTTGCGATTGCGCAGCGGCCGGTAGGCCACGCGCTCGAGGCCGACAGCGGTCAGGCCGGACACTGCCACCGCCGCGATCAGCGCGAGCCCGAGGTACAGGATGAGTTCCCCGACGCCCAGCACGGGGTCGGCGCCCGGCCGGAAACCGAGCAGATAGAACGTCACCCAGGCGGCGAACGTGCCGACGATGAAGACCTCGGAATGGGCGAAGTTGATCAGTTTGAGGACACCGTAGACGAGCGTGTAGCCCAATGCGATCAATGCGTAGATCGCACCCTGGGTCAGCCCGTCGAAGGTGTTGTTCCAGAACTGTCCGAGGAACGTGTCCACATCGAAATGGATCCACGAACCGGATTCAGCCAGGAACGGAGTCAGCGTGGGGTGCACGGATTCTCGTTCTCTCCGGGTACGGCTCGGGGGGGGGGGGGGGGGGCGGCGGGCCCCCCCCCCCCGGCCCCCTGCCCCGGGGGGTAAAGGCACTGTTTGGGGGA
>NZ_JBHYIQ010000010.1:102264-146520 GCF_042739895.1 Amycolatopsis sp. NPDC059021 | reverse complement strand
TTGTTTTTAAGAGACAGGCCCCCACGCGCATGCCCGAGTCACCTGCTTGAACAGGCAAGGTTGACGGAAATCAGATCTGGCCGTTGTTGACGATCTTGCCGTTTTCGACCTTGTAGCTCCAGACGGGCACGTCGGAGAGCTCGCCCTTGTCGTTCCACTTGAACTTCTTGGTCAGGCCCTGGCCGTCGTAGTTCTTGACGAAGTCGAGCAGGCCCGCCCGGTCCTTGATGCCCTTGTCGATGCCCTTGAGCAGCACGGTCGCGGCGTCGTAGCCCTCGGGCGAGTACGTGCCGGGGTCGTGCCCCTCGATCTGCTTGTAGGCGGCGGTGAACTCCTTGAAGTTGTCCTCCGGCACGCAGGGGCAGGTGAAGTAGGCGCTGCTCGCGGCACTGCCCGCGTTCTTGACGAACTCCTGGTCCTTCACGCCGTCCGGGCCGACGAACTTCGCGGTGACGCCCTTGTCGTTGAGCTGCTGCGCGAACGGCGCGCCCTCGTTGTAGTACCCGGCGTAGAAGATCGCGTCCGGCTTCTCGCTGGCGATCTTGTTGACCACGGCCGAGAAGTCGGTCTGACCGGTCTTCACCTTGTCGCTGCAGGCGGCCTTGGCGCCCAGCGCCTGCTTCACCTGCGCACCGAGACCGGTGCCGTACTCGGAGTCGTCCTCGATCACGCAGACCTTCTTGGCCTGGAGCTTCTCGGTGATGAACTTCGCCGCGGCCGGCCCCTGCACGCTGTCGTTGCCCATGCCGCGGAAGAAGGTCTTCCAGCCGTGGTCGGCCAGCGCCGGGTTGGTCGCCGACGGCGTGATGTGCACCAGCTTCGCCTGCTCGAACAGGTCGCCGGTCGCCTTCGACTCGCCGGAGAAGGGCAGGCCGATCACACCGAGGATCGAGGCCTCGCTGATGGCCTGGGAGACGACACCGGGCGCCTTGTCCGGCTTGCCTTCGGAGTCGAACTGCTTGAGCTGGACCTGGCAGCCGGGGTTGGCCGTGTTGTGCTGCTTCACGGCCAGATCGACGCCGTAGAGGATGTTCTGGCCGAGGGCGGCGTTGGCGCCGTTGATCGTCCCGATGTAGGCCATGGTCGCCCCCGAGCACTGGGCCTTGCCGTCGCCCTTGGGGTCGGCCGCGTTGGCGGCCTGCTGCGGCGCGGCCGCCGACGAGTTGGTGTTGCCGCTGGAACCGCCCTGGTCACGCGCCGCGCACGCAGTCAGTGCCACTGATGCGGCCGCTGCCAGCACGATGATCCGCGTGAGTCGTGCTCTTGACACTCTTCCTCCAAATGCCGACCAGCCGCCCCGATGAGCGGCAGTCCCGTAGGACCTGACTGGGCGCTGAACGTAGCCGCCGGTGGCGGTGTTGCACAGAGTCACTCAGCCTCTTGTATCCACATCGTGACGGTCGTCACGAGCGTTAACGGACGATTTACACCCGATCGTCGTAATGTGACAATCGGGTGATAACGCTGAGTACGCACCGGCACTTCGGGCGGAGCATGGACGAGCCGACCGAATTGTGGCGAAAGTTTAGAACTTCCGCACGGGCCCGGTCCCGGATCCGGCTGATCAGGGAACCGAAGGTAGCAAATGTGCCCGGAAAGACACGCCGCACTGCCCCGGCGAGCGGGAAGCGGGCACGAAAAACGGGCGCGACCCGAAGGTCGCGCCCGTCATCGTTTCGGGAGAGTCAGCCGATACTCTCGACGACCGCCTCGGCGACGGCCTTCATCGTGGTCCGGCGGTCCATCGCGGTCCGCTGGATCCAGCGGAAGGCGTCCGGCTCGGTGAGCCCCTGGCGGCTCATCAACAGCCCCTTCGCCCGGTCGATGACCTTGCGGGTCTCCAGCCGGTCGGTGAGCCCCGCGACCTCGGATTCGAGCGCCTGCAGCTCGGCGAACCGGCTGACCGCGAGCTCGATGGCCGGCACCAGGTCACGCTTGGCGAACGGCTTGACCAGGTAGGCCATCGTGCCGGCGTCGCGCGCCCGCTCGACCAGGTCACGCTGGCTGAACGCGGTGAGGATGACGACCGGCGCTATCCGGTCGCCGGTGATCTTGGACGCCGCCTCGATCCCGTCGAGTTTCGGCATCTTGACGTCGAGGATGACCAGATCGGGCTTCAGTTCGGCGGCGAGGTTGATCGCCTGCTCCCCGTCGCCGGCCTCGCCGACGACCTCGTAGCCCTCTTCACGCAGCATCTCGACCAGATCCAGCCGGATGAGCGCTTCGTCCTCCGCGACGAGTACCCGACGCTGCGGCACGGTGACTGCACCGTTGGCCTCGGCAGCCTGCTCGGTCACCGGGGTCCTCCTGACGACTCGGCGGGACGGTTGATTCGCGGATACCCGCGAATCCGAAGCCTACCGGGAACGATCCAGTCGGCAGAGATGGCGTTCACCACGTAGTGGCCCAGCCGACACCTGGGCCCGCTCATCACCGCGACCGGGTGATCCCGTAGAGTTTCCCCCGTCGCGGCCCCCGTAGCCCAACTGGCAGAGGCAACGGATTCAAAACCCGTCCAGTGTGAGTTCGAATCTCACCGGGGGCACGTACAGCAACCTCACGAGGCTGGCCGACGCGGCGCGCGGCTTCAGCTTGTGAGTCGGACATGGTTTCCGTGACCCTCTCCGCCATCTGGCTGATCTGGGGTACTTGCTCGGCTTGAAGCCGGATAGTGATCGTCGCGTGATCGCCGTCGTCAGGCAAGTGGATGCTCCGTTGCGTGATCTCGACCAGCGACCGCAACAACGGCTCGGGTGCCTCGGCGAGATCGGCTGCCAGGGCGCTGCGCCGATCTTCCCCGAACACGCGCTCTGCGAAAAATCGGGCCACCGCGTCGAGGAGTGCGTCTTCGCGGAGATAGAGCGCCTTCGCATGTCCCTCATATCGGTCGGATCGAGCCCGGTTGGTGTTGCTGGATCGGCACAAGTCGTACGAGCTACCGTGCCGCGGGACTCCGATGAAGCGCCGCCCGCAATCGCAGAAGGCCCTGCCCCGGAACAGGTAGGTAGCCTCGCGCGGCATGACCCAGGTTCAGGAGCTCACGCCCGAGGAGTACTACCGGTCGCGCCCGAAACAGACCGCGGGCGCCGGCGTGATCTACCGCAACCACGCAGGCCACGTCCTGCTCGTCAAAACCACCTACGGCGCACAGAAATGGGAAATCCCCGGCGGCGGACTCGAGCACGGCGAATTCCCCCGCACCACCGCGCAACGCGAAGTGCAGGAGGAACTCGGCATCACCCGCGCAGTCGGCCGCCTCCTCGCCATCGACTGGGTTCCCTACACCCCACCGATTCCCGGCGCCGCGCCGGCCCACCTGGCCAACCACCTCTACGACGGCGGCATCCTCACCGACACCGACATCGCCGCACTCCGGTGCGACCCGACCGAAATCGCCTACTTCGAATTCTGCGACCACGACACCTACCACGCCCACCTCGAACCACACATGGCCCACCGCGTCGACGCCTGCCTCACCGCACTGCAAACCGGCCGGACACCCGACCTGCAACACGGATACGACCCAGCACCCACCACAGCCTGACGCCCCGACTCGCCCCGCTGACAGCCGTCAAGGCGGGTTCGAGACTGCGAGGCCGATCGAGACAGGGCGGATCCAGCGCGAGCAGCACCCGCGCCCGCCTGATCGCCGATGCCGGTGGTGGTCAGCCGGAGCAGTTCCTCGCGATCTCGCGCCGACAACCTGACCGGTCGCTTCAACCGGGAAGCCACGACAACAGCCCCAGCCACACACATCAAAACTAAGCAGCGACACGCTACTGGGTGGTCAGGCTGGCAGCTTGGCCAGTGTCACGCTGCGAGCAGGTCGTTGTCGGTGACGTTGACGATGTAGCCGCCGTAGGAGCGGGCTGGGCCGGTTCGGCGGCAACTCTGCGGCCGGGCACGGTCTTAGTAGGTCGCCTCGGTCAGCAGGGCCTGGGCGGACCGGCGAAACGCGGTCACCAGGTGTGCGCTGTCCCCGGCGCGGGTGGCGAGCACCACCTGACATGGCTCGACCCCGTGCAGCGGGATCGAGATCAGGTCCGGCCGGGTGCCCTCGGCGTGCAACCCGGCGGGCAGGATGGCGACCACCTGCCCGGACGCGATCAGTTCGAATACGTCCTCGAGGTGACTCACCTGCGGCCCGTCGGGTGCCGGCGTGCCATCGGGACGGGGGTCGACACGCCAGAACGAGTCCCATTCGGCAGCGGGCAACCTCGGCACCGGCTCGGTCGCGATGTCGTCGAGGGTGACTGATTCCCGGCCGGCCAGCCAGTGGAACCGGGCGACGAGCAGCACACGGGGCTCGTGGTGCAGGACGGTGACCCGCAGTCCGTCGGTGGCGAACGGCAGCCGTGTCACGACAGCGTCCACACGGTGGCCGAACAGGGCCGTCCGCACCTCCGCCAGCTCCAGGTGCAGTGTGTGCACCTCGGCCTCGGTGTGGTGGTGGCGCAGGTGCCGTACCGCCGGAGTGATGATCAGTCCGCGCGTATGGCCGACGGTGAGCTGATTTGGCACCGCGGCCGCACGGGCGTCCGCCGCAGCCATTGCGGCGACCGCCAGCAGTTGCCCGGCGTGGGGCAGGAACGCGGCCCCGGCGGGGGTCAGACGGGTGCCCTGCCGGTCGCGGTCGAGCAGCCGGGCTCCGACACGCTGCTCAAGGGTCCGGATCTGACGGCTCAGGGTCGGCTGGGTGATGTGCAGCAGTGCCGCGGCACGGGCGAAGTGCTGCTGCTCGGCGACCACCGTGAAGTAACGGACCAGTCGGAGGTCGAACTCGGCCGACGGTACCGCGTTGGCTGTGTCCACAACACCGCAAGATAACCCACTCGCGGCCCGTGATGCCTGGAACGCATCACGGGATGCGAAACAAGCCTTGGACGCGCGCCTGGGCAGCGTGGAGTGTGGGTACAGACGAGGAGGACGCCATGCGACTGGTCTGCATCGAAGAAACACACTTTCGCCAGGAGAGCGTGCGGGCCGCCAAGTCCGCAAATGGACCGTGTCTGCGGGCGACCGCGATGATCGCCGAGATGTTCCGAACCGGGCGACGGGAAAACGTTGGCGTCCATCGCTAGCGTGCTTTCCCCCGCTCTTTTCGGGGCTTCCGGAGCTTTATCGCCACGTGGCTAATCGAGATAACGCGTCTGCCGATCGCGTCCTCGTTCTTTGTGAGAGCCGTTGCCAGGGTGGCCTTGTTGACCGTGCTCACATTGCCCTGAGTGAACTGATTCCCGCCATGCACGACAACCGCTTTGTCAGAACTGATGTGGAGTGAAATCATGATCGAGTATCACGAGACCGTCGTTGTCGGCGGGGGTTTTGGCGGAATCTGCGCTGCGCACGACCTCCTGGAGGAGGGCCGGGGCGACTTCGTCATCCTCGAACGGGCCGGAGAACTGGGTGGGGTGTGGCGGGACAACCGCTACCCCAATGCGGCCTGCGATGTCCCGGCACATTTCTACAGCCTCTCGTTCGCGCCGAACCCGACGTGGACGCGCAGCTACGCGCCGTGGGACGAGATCCTCGCCTACATCAACAAAGTGGCCGACGATCTGGGAGTCCGGGACCGCATCCGGTTCAACACCACTCTGGTGTCGGCGAGTTGGGATGAGCTCGCCGGTGTGTGGAACCTGCGCACCGCTGAGGGAGCATCGCTGTCGTGCCGGTTCCTGATCATGGCAAGTGGTTCACTCAGCACCCCGCGCGTTCCTGATCTTCCGGGGCGCGAGACGTTTCGCGGCGAGGTGATCCACACGGCGGAATGGGACGAGCGAGTCTCCCTGGAAGGTCGGCGCGTGGTGGTCGTCGGTGCGAGCGCCAGTGCCGCGCAGGTTCTCCCTTACGCCGTCGACGTGGCCGAGAGCGTGCTGGCGGTGATCCGCACCCCGCCCTATGTGATGCCGAAGGACGAACAGTTCTACGACGTCGAGGCGCAGGCACTGTTCCGGGACGAACCGGAGCGTATGGAAGCTATCCGCCTCGACGCCGAACACAGGTTCAACGTCGAGGCGGAAACACAGGCGGTCATGGACGAGGCCCAGCTCGCCAAGGTCGAAGGACAGTGGCGTGACTACATGGAGTCGGAGATCGTCGATCCCGGCCTGCGTAACCTCCTGACACCGTCGTACCGGTTCGGCTGTCGCCGGCCGGTCATCTCCAGCACGTTCTACCCCGCCCTTGCCGACCGCAAAACCACCGTCTGGTCGGCCGGAATCTCGTCGATGACCGCGACCGGCGTCGTGACCGGCGACGGGCGCGAATGGGACGCCGACGTGGTCGTTCTCGCGACCGGCTTCACCGCGACCGACATGTACGCCGGGATAGAGTTCCACGGTGAATCCGCGCGGTCGCTGAAGGCGGATGCGTGGCGCGAAGCGCCACATGCGTACAAGGGCACCGTCGTCGCGGGGTTCCCCAATCTCTTCCTCGTGACCGGTCCGCACACCCAGGCGAGTGGGTCCATCATCGCGGTCATCGAGGCGCAGATGAAGATGATCATGCAGTACATTCAGCTCGTCGACGAGAGCGGCGCCGTCTCCGTCCAGCCGTCGCAGAGGGCTCAGCAGAGCTTCAACGACTGGGTCGACAGCGCAATGGCGGACTCCGTCTGGGAGGCCGGTGCGTGCCACAGCTGGTATCGCCTGGGCATGGCGGGCAAGGTCGTGACCAAGTGGCCCGGAAGCCTCGCGAGCTTCCAGAAAATGACCAGCACGGTCGACCTGGGAGATCTCGTACTGAAGTCTGCCAGGCCCGGGGCCCCGGGCCTGGTGGCCTCGTAGTCCGCGGACCCGACCACGAATCCGATGCGAGTCGGCCCGAAACCCCTGGCGGTTAGCGCTGAGCCGGAGCTTCCGGAGTCCGGCTCGGATGTGCCAGTGGGGCGCCGAGCCAGGTCTGCAGTGCCTTGTCCAGCGAGTCCCGGTCGGGTTCGCCGGCCCAGGCGACGTAACCGTCGGGTCGTACGAACATGGCCGCCGGAGCGTCGTCGGCCAGCGGGGCCGTGGTGATCGTCCGCATGCGGTCGCGGTAGGGGGCAACGAGGTCGTGCCGCGCACCGGAGGAGGCCAGCAGGAGCGCCCTGCCGTCGTGCATGTGGTCGGCGAGCCGGGATCCGTCAGCCAGCTCGTAGTCGGGTGCGCTGGCGCCGACCAGCGGATGGTCACCGGAAAGGTCGTATCGCTGACAGATACCCGAGATCTTCTTCGCGAAGTACGTGGCTCCGTCCACGGTTCGCGCCAGGTCGGCCACCACCTCGCGCAGCGCACGAGCATGGGGCTCCGGGCGCATCACCGCGATCTGGGCGCGGGTCCAGTTCAGTACCCAGGTGCCGAGGGGATGCCGCTCGGCGGTGTAGGTGTCCAGCAGCCCGTCCGGTGCCGTCCCCCGCACGGTGGCGGCGAGCTTCCAACCGAGGTTCATCGCGTCGCCCACACTCAGGTTGAGCCCCTGTCCGCCGAACGGAGGGTGCACGTGGGCCGCGTCGCCGGCGAGCAGCACACGCCCCTGCCGGTAGGTCGTGGCCTGACGGGTGTTGTCGGTGAACCGGGTCAGGCTCGTAATCCCGGTAACCGTGGCATCGGCGCCGGTCACGTAGCGGATGGCTGCCTGTAAGTCCTCGGCGGTCGCTGGGGTGTCGTGGTCGGCCGGTGCGCCGTCGAACGCGACCGTGGTGATTCGCCCACGCGGTGGGTCGTTGAGGTAGACGCCGGTGTCGGTCGCATGCCAGCCGACACCAAGGTCCTGCACGCCGGCGATGTCGGCGATCCCGTGGTAGCCGGTGATTTCGGGGGCGGTGCCGGGAAAGTCGAACCCGGCGTCTCGCCCGGACAATCCTATCTGCTCACAAACGACGGCGACCCGGTCGCAGGACCGCCGAGGCACACCGGCGCGGTCGCCCCGCTCCCTCACCCGGATCGTGAGCACGGGAGATCGGAACCATCAGCGCGCCCGAAACCGATTCTCCATCCCGTCGAGCAGGCAATGGGGCGGTCATCGCGTTGGTGACCCTGTTGGTCATCGGGACGGATGGCCGGGCTGCTCGTCGGCGCTATTGGCTCCGGCAGCGCACCCGGCAAGGGCCGCTCCCCTTTCGGTGGGAATCTTTGCCGTCACCACGATAACCGCCTACCTCCTCTGACCCGACGTCCCGAGGCGAGAACGCAATTCAAGCAGGCAAAGCCCATGGCATCTCCACCAGGCACCTGGTGCGCCCCGGTCTGACATCGCCCGCACCCGTGGACCCGGCACAGCAGAAACCTCAACCAGGTAAGCGACAGTCCGAAATACTCCGTCAGCGTCGCCGACATCGTCGCCAGGTGGGGTGATTGGAACTGGTGAAGGTCCGACGACAGCGGTACGGGTGACGCGCCACCAGTAGATAAAAAGCCGATGAACGCGCGGCTACCAACGGCATCTTGGCTGGCTGCCGCCTGTTTACCGAACTGTGAGCCAGGTCATCCGACCGTGCCACGTTTTGCCTCTTTGTGCACATTCGCCAGCCGATTCAGCACGCTCCACCCTTGACCTCCGGCTTCGGGGCGCAATCTGGAAAGCACGGGGATTCCAGTCGGAGATGAGGCGTATCGATGGTGACAGGGGTTGTGGAAGGGGCGGGGGCGCCGGTCGCGATTGTCGGGATCGGCTGCCGGTTTCCGGGTGGAATCGAGGATATGCCCGGTTTCTGGGAGCTGGTCGCGTCCGGAACCGACGCGATCGGCGACGTCCCGGCGGGCCGGTGGCGTATCTCCGACCATTACGACGCGGATCCGGCCGCGCCGGGCCGGATGTTCGTGCGGCAGGGTGGTTTCTTGCGGAATCCGGTCGACGAGTTCGACGCCGGTTTCTTCGGGATGTCGCCGCGCGAGGCGGCCGCGCTGGATCCGCAGCAGCGGCTGCTGCTGGAGGTCACCTGGGAATCGCTGGAGAACGCCGGGATCCCGCCGAAGTCGACCGCGGCCGGCAATGTCGGCGTTTATGTCGGCGGGTTCACTTTCGACGCGGCGACACTGCAGCTGACCGACTCGAACCGGCATCTCGTCAGCTCGGCCACGCCGACCGGCGTGAGCATGACGATGCTGGCCGCTCGGCTGTCGTATGCGTTCGACTGGCGCGGTCCGGCGTTGACCCTCGACACCGCGTGCTCGTCGTCGCTGGTCGCGCTGCATCACGCGGTGGGTGCGCTCGCCCGTGGGGACTGCGACCTCGCGGTGGCGGCCGGGGTGAACGTGATGGTCAATCCGGTCACCACGGTCCTGATGTCCAAGGGGCAGTTCCTTTCGCCGGATGCCCGATGCAAGTCGTTCGACCACCGGGCCAACGGGTATGCCCGTGGTGAGGGCGCGGGTGTCCTGCTGCTGAAGCCGTTGCCCGCGGCGGTGCGTGACGGTGACCGCATCCACGCGGTCGTGCGTGGCACGGCGGTGAACCAGGACGGCCGCACGCCGGGGATCACCGTGCCCAGCGTGGACGCCCAGCGGGCGCTGATCGAGCGGGCCTGCCAGGTCGGGGACGTCGAGCCCGCGTCCGTCGGGTACTTCGAAGCCCACGGCACCGGTACCGCGGTGGGTGATCCGATCGAGGCGACCGCGATCGGTGAGGTGCTGGGAGATTCGTCGCGTACGCACTGGATCGGATCGGTCAAATCGAACTTCGGGCACACGGAGGCGGCGGCAGGCGTCGCCGGGGTGATCAAGGCGGTGCTGTGCCTCGGCAAGGGGCTAATCCCGCCGAACCTGCATTTCGAGCGGCCGAATCCGAAGATCCCGTTCGACCGGCTCCCGCTGCGGGTGCCCACGGAAATGGTGCCGTTCCCGGAGTCGGCCGGGCCGCGCCGGGCCGGGGTGAACTCGTTCGGCTTCGGCGGGACGAACGCGCACGCCATCCTGGAGCAGTGGACGGGACCCGAACCGGTCACGGCGACCGAGGCCGAGGGCGGGCCGGTTCTCCTGCCGCTGTCGGCGCGAAGCCCGGAAGCCCTGCGCGCGCTGGTGGATTCCTACGCGACGATGCTGGAAAGTCCGGAAAGCCCGTCCCTGCGGCGAGTCGCCCGGACGGCGTCGCGGCAGCGTGAGCACCATCCACTGCGGACGTTCGTGGTGGCCGCAGATGCCCGGGAAGCGGCGGCGAAGCTGCGGGAGCTGACTGTCGAGCCGAGGCGGGCGACGCGGCCGGGAAATGCCTTCGTGTACACCGGGATGGGCCCGCAGTGGTGGGGCATGGGTCGCGAACTCCTGGCGACCGAGCCGCGTTTCGCCGAAGTCGTCACGGCCTGCGACGAGGTGCTGGCGAAATTCGGCGTGTGCATGGCGGACGAACTCGGCCGCGACGAAGCCGAGTCACGGCTCACTGAGACGTTGTACGCGCAGGTCGCGAATTTCGTGGTGCAAGCCGGACTCACCGCCTTGTGGCGGGAGTGGGGAATCGAACCGGCCTACATCGTGGGCCACAGTGTGGGCGAGGTCGCTGCCGCTTACGCAGCGGGCGTGTACACGCTCGAAGACGCCCTCACCATCAGCTTCCACCGCGCGAACCTGCAGTCCCGCCTCGCCGGACGCGGCGCGATGGCGGCCGTGGACCTGCCCGCGGACGAGGTCGCCGCGTACCTGCGGGACGGCGTCGCGGTGGCCGCGGTCAACAGCACGTACGCGACAACGCTCGCCGGCGACCACGACGCCTTGGCGGCGGTGAGCCAGCAGCTGACCGCCGCCGGAGCGTCGGTGAAACCGCTCCGCGTCGAGGTGGCGTACCACAGCCACCAGATGGAGGAGATCCGCGAACCGCTGCTCGCCGCGTTGCGGGAGATTCGCCCGCGCCACGCGGAAATCCCGCTGTTCTCGACGGTCACCGGCGACCAGGTCGAAGGTACGGAACTCGACGCCGGTTACTGGTGGCGCAACGTCCGCGAGACGGTGCGGTTCGCCGACGCGTTCCGGCGCGTGCTCACCCGGGCTCCCGGTGCCGTGCTGGAAATCGGCCCGCACCCGGTGCTCGCGTCCGCGATCGACGAGGCGCTGGCCGACCGGCCCGACGACATCGCCCGCCTGGCCTCGTCGCGCCGCAACGAACCGCAGCGTGAATACCTGCTCACCGCGCTCGGGCACCGGTACGCCGCCGGCGCCGATCCGGCGTGGGAGCGCGTGCATCCGGGCCCGCGTGAGCACCTGGATCTGCCGCGGTATCCGTGGCAGCGGGAGCGGCATTGGGTGGAATCGGTGGCGTCGCGGGAAAAGCGGCTGGGTACCGGGAACCTGCGGCTCGGTGGACGGCCCATCGCCGGGGTCACGCCGGTCCACGACGTCGAGCTGTCCACCTCGGCGCTGCCGTACCTGAACGATCACCGGATCGGCGAATCCGTGGTGTTCCCCGGCTCCGGCTATCTGGAAGCCGCCCTGGCCGCTTTCCCGGACGACGAGCCGTGCCTGCTCGAAGACGTCGTGTTCCACCGGCCGCTGGTGCTGGCGCCCTCGTCGATCCCGACGCTGCGGGCCGGCTACGACCCGGCACGGCAGCTGCTCACCTTGCACAGCCGCACCCAGCCCGACGATCCATTGTGGACGTTGCACGCCGAACTGCGCCGCGGCCAGGTCGCCAAGGCGCGGTTGCCGGAACGTCGCACCGGAACGCCCGCCGTGCTGGCCGAAGGACTGCCGGAACTCGGGCACGACGACGTGTACGCCCGGCTCGGCGGTACCGGCCTGAACTACGGTCCGGCCTTCCGTGCCGTGGAACGGTTGTGGTGGCGGCAGGAGAGCCGCGAGGTGTTCGCCGAGTTGCGGCTGGACACCGTCGAGCAGGACGGCCACCGGCTGCACCCCGTAGTGCTCGACGCGGCGCTGCAGGCCGTGATCGCCGGCGCGCTGATGCTCGGCGACGGCGTGGAATCCGGCACCTACGTCCCGGCCCGGATCGATGCGCTGCGGTTCTTCCGTTCGCCGGCTACGCGGTTGTGGGTGCACGGCCGGGGCAGCGACGCTGCGGGGCCGGGCCGGATCGAGTGCGACCTGTCCCTCGTGACCGACGAAGGTGAAGTGGTCGCGGAGATCCGGGGGCTGCAGGCCAGGCGGCTCGCGGAGGCGGCGGACGAGCGGGCGTCGCTGGTCTACGGGCACGAGTGGCAGCCGGAATCGCTGGAGCAGCCCCCGGAACCGGGGCACGACGAGCGGGCGGACGGCCGGTGGATCGTCGTCGGGTCGTCGGCCACGGCGTCCGGGCTCGCCAGGGACCTTGCCGCGGCCGGTGGTGACGTCGTCGCCGTGGATCCGGCCGGTGACGACTGGCTCGATCTTGTGCTCTCCGCGGCTGCGGCCTGCCGTGGTGTGGTTTATCTCGACAGCTCCGACACCGAGGCGCCGTGCGCGCCGATCGCCGCGCCGTTGCGGCTCGTGCAGGAACTGCCTGCCGTGCCGTTGTTCCTCGTGACCACGGGCGCGCAAGGCGCCGCCACAGCGAATCCGTCGGCGGCTTCGTTGTGGGGCTTCGGCCGCGTTGTCGCCGCCGAACGGCCGGAGCTGGGATGCCGGTTGGTGGATCTCGCCCCGGGCGTGTCCGGCGAGGCGCTGCTCGCCGAAGTCCTTCACAACGGCGCAGACGAGGTCTCCCTCCGCCCCGACGGCCGGTATGTGCGGCGGTTGAAGCAGGCCGAGGGCGACTCGGAACTCGACCACGTCCGCGCGCACACCGACGTCACCCCGGTGCGGCTGGCGTCGTCCGGCGGTGAACTCGGTTTCCTCGCCACCACCCGCCGACTGCCCGGGCACGGTGAGGTCGAGATCCGGGTGTCCCACGTCGGGCTGAACTTCAAGGACGTCCTCAAGCACACCGGCCTGATCTCGCCGCACGCGATCGAGGGCAGTCACTCCGGCGAGACCCTCGGCCTCGAATGCGCGGGAACGGTCGTGGCGGTAGGTGACGGCGTTCCCGATATGGAGGTCGGGGATGAGGTGTTCGCGCACAGCCGGGACCTGTTCGTCTCGCACGTGACGCTCGAGGCGGTGCGCGTGGTGAAGAAGCCGGCCGTGTTGTCCGCCGCCGAGGCCGCGTCGCTGCTGCCCGTGGTCACCGCGCACCTGTCGCTTGTCCGGCTCGCGAACCTGCGCGCCGGTGAGCGCGTGCTGGTCCACTCCGCAGCCGGGGGCGTCGGGCTGGCGGCGGCACGGATCGCGAAATGGCTCGGCGCGGAGGTGTTCGTCACCGCGGGCAGCACACAGCGGCGCGATTTCCTGCGCCAGGAGGGCTTTGCGCACGTCGCCGATTCGCGGTCCTCGTCGTTCGCGGACGACATCCTGGACTGGACCGGTGGCGCGGGCGTCGACGTGGTGCTGAACTCGTTGCCCGGCACCATGATCGACCACAGCCTCCGCGCGATGAGCACGTTCGGCCGATTCGTCGAGCTGGGGAAGCCGGGAGACGTCGCGGACCACGCGGTGCGGCTCGCCTCGACCCGGCGGGCGCTGTCGTTCCACTCCTTCGACTACGACCAGATGATGGCCCTGCGACCCGGCGACGTCCGGGCCTGCATGCAGGCGGTCGCGGAACTCTGCGAACAGAAGGCGATCGCGCCGTTGCCGGTCGCCGAGTGGCCGGCCGCTGACGCCGCCGAGGCCTTCCGTGCCATGGCGAGTCCTGAGCACCGCGGGAAGATCGTGCTGCGCATGGCCGATGAGGAGGTGCTGGTTCCGGCGTCGTCGATGCCCGAGGCCCCGATCCGGCCGGACCGGACGTACGTCGTCACCGGTGGTCTCGGCGGTCTCGGCCGGACGGTGGCGCGCTGGCTTGCCGAACAGGGCGCGCGGCACCTCGTGCTCGTCGGCCGCGGCGGGGTCACCACCCTCGCTGCCGAGCAGCTGGTGACGGATCTGACCGCCGAAGGCGTCGAGGTGCGGATCGAGAAGGCCGATGTCGGCGAGCACGCCCAGGTGCGTGTGCTCCTCGCGGAGGTCCGTGCCGCGATGCCCCCGCTCGCTGGTGTCGTGCACGCCGCGGCCGATTTCGACGACGTCGTGCTTGCCGACACCGACGCCGCCCGGCTGATCACGGCGACCCGCCCGAAGGCAGACGGCGCTTGGCATCTGCACCGGGAAACTCTCGGCGACAGCCTCGACTTCTTCGTGCTGTTCTCGTCGGTCGCGGCGCAACTGGGCGCGGTCGGCGCGGGCGCATACGCCACAGCCAACGAATTCCTCAACGGCCTCGCCCGCTACCGGCGCGCGCGGGGGCTTCCCGCGACCAGCGTCGGCTGGGGAATGATCGACGACGTCGGGGTCGCGGTGAGCCGCGACGGATACGTGGGCGATGTCCTTCGCCGCACCGGCCACATCGGCATTTCCCCCGACCGGCTGGTCGCCGAGCTGGGGGCGTTGCTGCACACGCGGCCGGCCGAGGTGTCGGTCGCCGACATCGACTGGGCGCGATGGGCGCGCGCGAATCCGCAGCTCGCGCCGTTGCCGAGGTTCGCCAGCGTGGTTCCGGCGAGCGCCGCGGACAGCGGGGACGAGTCTGTCGGGAAGCGGCTACGGGAGGCGAGCCCGGCCGATCGTGCGTCGATGCTGCCCGCGCTCGTCACACCGTTGCTGCAGCGCACCACGGGCCTCACCGAACAACAGCTCGGTGAAGAGCAGGCGGTCGACGTCGACTCGCTCACCGCGGTCGAAGTACGGGTGCTGCTGCAGAAACACCTCGGGGTCGCGGTGCCGGCGGTGCGGCTGCAGCGCAGCCTCAGCGTGGGCGTGCTCGTCGAGCTTCTCGTCGACGAGCTGGACCGCGCACAGCCCGAAACCGCCGCCGCCTCGCACGAGATCACCTCGGCCGACGGGCTGGTGATCTACGGCCACCTGAGCGTTCCCCCTGCTCCCGGACCGCATCCGGCCGTTGTGGTGTGCACAGCGGGCGAAGGCGGAGCGTTGAACGCCGACGGCGACTACGCGCACCTCAGCGAGCACGCACCACTGCTCGCCGCCGGGTTCGCCGTCCTCACCGTCGACCAGCGCGGCGCGCCAGGGCACGGTCCCGATTTCACCGCCATGGCCGAAATGGGCGGCGGAGACGTCGACGACGTCATCGCGGCAACCCGGTACCTCGCCGATCTGCCGGAGATCGACGGCAGCCGGATCGGCATCGTGGGCACCAGCCGTGGCGCCTATACCGCGTTGCTGGCGCTGGAACGCCGCCCCGATCTGTGGCGGCACGCGGCACTGCTGATGGGCCTGTACGACCCGGCGACACTCGTCGCGGCCGAACACGCCCAGCCCGGCACGCTGCTCCCGGCGAACTCCGGGTTCAGCCCGGCCGACGTCGAAAGCTACTTCGCCGCACCGGAACGGCAGCCGCTCGCCGGCGTCGGCACGCTCGGCACACCGCTGCTGATCGTGCACGGCGACGCGGATTCCGTCGTTCCCCTTACGCAGTCGGAAGAACTCGTCGCCCGGGTGCGGGAGGCGGGCCTGCCCGTGGAGATGATCACCGTGTCCGGGCTGGCACACGACAGCGAACACGAAGATCAGGCGTGGACCGGCTTGTGGCCCGAGATCGGCCAGTTCCTCCGGGAGGGCACGCGATGACGACGCGAACGGAAGCACTGATCATCGGCGCCGGGCTGTCCGGGATCGGGCAGGCCGTGGCACTCGCGCGGGCCGGGATCGATTTCGTGGTGCTGGAGAAGGCGCCGGACCTCGGCGGCACCTGGCAGTCCACCACGTATCCCGGTGCGGCCTGCGACGTCGAGGCGCACCTGTATTCGTACTCGCACACCAAGAATCCATACTGGCGCTCGACCTACGCCGGTCAGGAGGAAATCCTCGGGTACCTCCGCGGCGTCGCCGCGCGCCACGGGCTGCTGCCACGGATCCGCTTCGACACCCGGGTAGTGAGCGCGCGCTGGGACGAGGGCACCGCGGAGTGGACCGTCGAGACCGCGGACGGCGCCACCTACCTCAGCCGGTTCCTCGTGCTGGGAGTCGGCGACCTGCACATCCCCCGGATTCCCGAGGTGCCCGGCGCGGCGACGTTCCGGGGCAGCACCTGGCATACGTCGTGCTGGAACCACGACGTCGACCTGGCGGGCAAGCACGTGACGCTTGTCGGCGTCGGCGCCTCCGGGGTGCAGGTCGCGCCACACTTGGCCGAACAAGCCGCATCGCTGACGATCTTCCAGCGCACCGCGCCATGGGTGCTGCCGAAGGCGGACACAGCGATCCCCCGGTGGCAGCAACGGCTTTTCGCGTGGTTCCCGGCCGCGCAGTCGGTGCACCGGCTGGGGATCTACCTGCAACGGGAGAAACGCGGCTTCGGCTTCCATACCCGCCCGGATCTGCTGCGCGTCGCCGAGCCGATCGTGCGGCGGCGGATCGCCGGGCAGATCGCCGACCCGTCGCTGCGCGCGCTCGTGACACCGGACTATCCGCTGGGCTGCAAGCGAGTCCTGTTCTCCACCGACTACTACGCGACGCTGAACCGGCCGGACGTGCACGTCGTGGCCGGCGGCCCGGCCGAGATCCGCCCGGACACGATCGTCGACGCGGCCGGCGAGGAACATCGGGCCGACGTACTCGTCTACGCCACCGGATTCGACATCACCGGCTCGTTCGACCGGATCGAGATCGCCGGCATCGGCGGCCGGCTGCTGAAGGAAGCGTGGCAGGGCGGCGCGCACGGCTACTACGGGCTCTCGGTGCCGGACTTCCCGAATATGTTCATGCTCCTGGGACCGAACGGGGTAGCGCCGTACACGAGCGTCGTGCCGAACATCGAGGCACAGTCCCGCTACGTGGTCCGAGCCATCCACACCACCCGCGCGGCCAGTGCCCAGGCCCTGACCGTCCGCCGCGACGCGACCGACCGCTTCCTGGCCGAGATGCGGACACGCTTCGCCCGGACGGTCTGGGCCCCCGGCAACTGCCGCAACTGGTACCAGAACGACTCGCCCGGCGGAACCGTCCTGTGGCCGGACTCGACCCTGCGCTACCGCCTGCGCCTGCGCACCCTGCGGAAGGACGACTACGAATTCCTACCCGCACGGGAAGCCGTTCCGGCGGGAAGGTGAGTGGTGGGTCGCCGGACTCACCACTTCCCTGGTAGGGAAGCCGGTCCGCAACCCGGGTTTCACTTCTCGGTGCCGGTCAGTCGTGGGCGAGGGTCCGGGGGCTGTCCGGATCTGTGGGGTGGTCGTCCTTGTGGACATCGGGGCCCCTTGGCGAGACTTCGGGTGTGGAGGACACGGGGCGGTTCGAGATCGTCGTGGTGGTGTGTGCGGACGTGGTGCTGCTCGACCTCGCGGGACCGGTGCAGGTGCTCGCCGGCGCGGGCGGCTACCGGGTACGGCTGGCCTCGGTGGACGGCAGGCCGGTGCGCTCGGACACCGGGGTGGTGCTGGGTGTCGACTGTGCACTGTCCGAAGTAGACACTCCGGTCGACACGGTGCTCGTCCCGGGACCGCCGCCGGACCGGCTCGGCGGCTTCCCCTCGGCGTTGCTCGCCGGGATCGGGCGGCTTGGCGAGACCGCGCGCCGGGTCACCTCGGTGTGTACCGGCGCGTTCCTGCTGGCGGAGGCCGGATTGCTGGCCGGGCGGCAGGCCACCACGCACTGGTCGATGTGTGCCGAGCTGACCGCGCGGTTCCCCGGCGTCGCCGTGCGGCCCGACGCCATCTACGTGCGTGACGGCCGGATCGTGACCTCGGCCGGGGTGACCGCGGGGATCGACCTGGCCCTCGCACTGGTCGAGGAGGACCTCGGACCGGAGGTCGCCAGGGCCGCCGCACGACAACTCGTGGTGTTCCTGCGCCGCCCCGGTGGTCAGTCGCAGTTCAGTGTCTGGGGCGACGTCCCCGCGCCGCGTACCCCGGCGCTGCGCGTCGTGCTGGACGCGGTGGCGGCCGAGCCCGCCGGCGATCACTCCCTGTCCGGCATGGCCACCCGCGCGCGGGTCAGCGAGCGCCAGCTGACCCGGCTGTTCCAGCGGGAACTCGGGGTCACGCCGGGGCAGTACGTCGCCCGGATCCGCGTCGAAGCCGCCCGCGTGCTGCTCGAATCCGGCGACGCCGGTGTGGAGACCGTGGCCCGCCGGTGCGGCTTCGGTTCCGGCGAGACCATGCGCCGCCTGTTCCTCCAGGTTCTCGGTATCACCCCCACCGCGTACCGGCAACGGTTCGCGTACTCGTAGAGGAGATCGGATGTCGGACCTCGTTTCCCGCCGTACCGTGCTCGGCGGTGCCGCTGCCGGCGCCGCCGCGGTCGCGCTCGGCGCGCCGCCTGCCGGCGCCGCCACGGACGAGCTTTCCTTGCCCGCCACCTGGCTGGCGCGGCGCGCCCAGACCGTGGTCACCCGGGCCCAGCAACCGTTCCTGCGCAACCACAGCCTGCGCAGCTTCCTGTTCGCCAGGGCCGCCGCCGGGCGGCAGGGCAAGCGGCCGAACGAGCACTACGACCCCGAACTCGTCTTCCTCATCTGCCTGCTCCACGACATGGGGCTGACCGAGGAGGCGAAGAGCGATCTGCGGTTCGAAGTCGCCGGCGCCGACTTCGCCGCCCGGTTCCTGGAAAGTCACGGCATCACCGACCGGCGGGTGGACACCGTGTGGGACGCCATCGCCCTGCACACCACCCAGCACCTGCGTGAGTCGCCGGTCTTCCAGCGCCGCCGTCCCGTCGAAATCGGCATCGCGCAGATCGGGATCGGCATCGATCTCACCGGCCCCGACGAGCCCGGCCAGATCCCGCCCGGCTTCGCCGAGCGCGTGCACGCCCGCTATCCCCGGCTCGGCGGCTGCCGTGCCCTCACCGAGGTCATGGTCGGGCAGTGCCTCGCCAACCCCGGCAAGGCACCCGCGATGACGCTTCCCGGCGAGATCTTCCACCAGCGCTACCCGGCCCTGCCCTATCCGACCTGGGACATGGTCCTCGACGCGAACATCTGGGGAGACTGACCGCGGATCAAGCGATGCCGAGCTGGTCATGGCGTCGGTGACGCGCGCCTCCGCAAAACGGGCAGCGTGGTGGTGAGAGTGCGCGCGTAGCAGCAAAGCAGGGTGGTGAGCTGGTCAGCGTGGTCCCAGAGGGACTCGATGTCTTCGGCGGAGGCGGACTCGTCGTTGGGATCACCGTTATCCAGTGCACGCGCCCGCAGCAGTGCGATAACCGCCTCGTCGACCGCGCGGGCTGCCTCAACCACGGCGGCAGTGCTGGATTCCGGTGCTCCATGGCCGGTCAGCAGATCGGCCAGTTCCTCCGGGGCGGGCAGTTCCGGCACGCGCGCCTCGGTCCATAAGCCGCCCCACAGCCGACATCGACGCGCTTCCGGTCCCCCGGCTTCCTTAACCACGACTTGCCCGTCATCGGTGTAGCTGACGCGTAGGCCGGCGCGAGCAGCGTGGTCCGCGACCTGCACAGCCATCTCATGGTCGATCTGTCCACGTTCCAGCGGCGTAGCCGCCATCACCGCTCCCAGCCGAGCCAGCACACGACTGCTTTCGGGAATGCCGGGGAGCTCGTGCAGATCTTCGTCAGCCATCCAGCGGGTCGGGTCAGCCGCTACCACGCGAGTAGGAGACACCGGCCGGCCACTCACCGCGGCAACAACGGCGAGCGTCGCCACATCAACCCACCAGGCAGCGAACTCCCGAGCCGCATCGCGGTGCTCCCGAGCAGCGCGCGTGGCCAAAGTGACGCGCAGGCCTTCGAGCGCGTACCGCGGATCCGGCTGGCCCGGGGACACACCATCGGCAATGCGTTGCTCAAGCTGAGCCTCATGGGCGTCATACAGCTCTTTCATCCGCGCATCAACAGCATCGGACTGCGCGAGGACCTCCTCGGTGACCGCGGCGAGCTCCGCCAGGACTGCTCCGAGAGCGTCTTGGTGCATGCCCTCTCCGCCGGTCTTCGACGAAACAGCCCCGTCCGTTCGATCCGGTCGGCTCACGACAGACCTCCAACCTGGGTGACAGAGCACGATACAACCTCGATTACCGTCAGCAGTCACCATCCACCGGCAGACGGTCGTATTTGTCGGCGGTGCCTCGGGCGCTGTGTGCGGGGCAGCGTTGTTCGTTGAGGCGGATCGTTTCCTGCAGTGCTGCTGCGAGGGTCGATGCCGAGGACGGTGCGGTGCGCGAGCGAACCCGGTCGCCTCGTCACCGTCCCCATGCCCATGCCACCATCAGCGGGAACTCTTCGCGCCAGAACGCGTCGCCGTGTGCTCCGGCCCGCGCGGTCAGCACGACGTCCGCCCCTGCATCGCGTAGCGCGTCCGCCCAGCGGGTTGCGTTCTCGAGGAAGAACGGCTCCCGCGTGCCGGCGACGAGGTACGTGCGTGGAAGCGAACTCGGCATGGCGGCAGGTGGTCGATAGCCGCCGCCGGGAGAGGCGCACAAGACCGCACCGTAGACGTCCGGATGCCGAAGCCCCATGGCCAGCGCCAGCTCTCCGCCGGCCGAGACACCGCACACTGCGGTGCGCTCGGCGGGCAGGGCCACTCCGAACCGCGATCGCACCCATCGGCCGACGTCCTCGCCGAAAAACCTCTCGTGCGCCGAGAACCGCTCCGGATCGAAACCCGGCGAGTACTCATGGAGCCGCAGGGCCTCATCGGCCGTGCGGTGCACACCGACGATCACCGTGGGCGGTACGTCCGCGGCCTCAAGATCACTACCCCACTGTGAGATCATCGCGCCGTCACCGGCGAACACGACCGCCTCGGGCCGATCCGCCGGAACATAGACCGTAACCTGACGACCGCCGTCGTAGGCGAAGGTCTCGGTGACCAACTCGCCCGCGATGGACATCGTCGATTCCTCCCGTCAGCAGCGCGGTCGGCGGTGTTTGCACAGTGTGACGCTAACGGACTTCTTCAACGCCAATCCAGACGCCATTGCGGCGACAAGCTGTCGCAGGTGAATCCCGTCGCATCACCCCGACCCACTACCGCCGCACCCAGCCCAAGCATCACGGGCCCGCAACGGAGCAACCCGGACAATTCCGCGATAACCCGTCGGCTGGCACAGGAAATCACGGAATTCAGCCAGTTTAGGGCAAAGAGCTCTCGGCCGATTGGGCTTGGGGTGCCCGGCCATCGCGTATCCGTCAGGTCGTGAGGGCCGCGAGAAGTTCGTCGCGGCCACCCGCGTTGGTCTTGCGAAACGCAGCCTTGAGGTGGTCGTTCACTGTATGCACCGACAGGTCGAGGCGGCGGGCGATCTGTTTGGGAGCCGCTCCGTCACACAGCTCGGCGATGATTTGCTGTTCCCGTCCGGTGATGCCGTACCAACGGCAAAAGGTAGGAAGGAGCTCGGCGCCGCGGGCCGCGCTGTAGACGAAGGCCACTTGCCCGGTGGGCTTGTCGTTGTCCTGAAGAACCTGGGCCTGGTAAAGAACCCATCGGCCGCTTACGGTCGCGGGAGAGCAATAGGCGGGAAGTGCGGTTTCGTGGTCTCCCTGTGCGCGCGCCTGTTGGGCCAGATCCAGCATGACCCCTGGCTGGTCGATCCATTCGGGGCCTTTATCGCGTGCCTTCAGGTGCCGTATCCAGTTCAGGGCCTGCGGGGTCGTCGACATCACGGCGTTGTCCGGGCCGAGGATCGTGACACCCGTGGGAAGGGCGGGCAATCGAGGGGTCAGTGGCCCCGCCGTGACGAAGGCGCGCAGCCCCTTGATCATCGCCGGGGTCAGGGCAGCCAGCCGGTGCGCGTCGTCGCGGTCGAAGGGCCGGGTTCCCAGGCGCCGCATCAGGGCGAGGGTGCCCCAGACGCCGTTGCGATCTCGCAGGACGCAGCGAAGTTCGGCGCCGACGTCGTGGGCGTCGAATACTCGGCGTGCTTGCTCGTGGTGCGGCCCTGGCCCGGTTCCCACCAGTTGCACGGGCACCGGCCGGCGAGCCAGTTCGGTCCAGCCGAGCAGATCGTGGCCGGTGTAGTAGTCGTGGAGCAGGCCCCGCCCGATCTCGGGTTCGTATCCGTGCCAGACGCCGGTCGACACCATGCTGTATGGCCTGGCGGGATCGGTCGCGGCGCTGCGGATACCGTCGTGCCGGACCCACGGCGCGATGGCCCGGGAAACCGCGGCTGCCAGAACGTGCAGTTTCACGTCGCCCTGACGGCCAATCTCGGAGAACTCGTGAACAAGGTGTTCCACCGAAGGTGACACCAGCCCAGTTTGCTGCAGGCACGCTAGGGAGACCAGCACCATTTTGGGTGGCGGGGAGACTTGCGCGGAGGTCGTCCAGACGACGCCCCTTGAGCACCCGATTCGCATCGGCCCTCAGCCCAGCCCGGCAACGCCGATCGCGCTACCAGCGCGGATAACGTCGGCTTATCGGCCCATTGTGACTACGTCTTGGACCGGCGGCGGGCCGTAGCCGATCCTGTATGCCGAAGTCGTATTCCGAGGCTCGCGGTGTCCCCGGCGACTTGCCGGACGCGGATCAAGAACGAGGCGGTGTCATTCCCCCGGTTCGGTGGCCACAGCGCCAGAACACCACCGCCGATCACCATTCGCGCCTGGGCGTCGGTGCGCTCTGCGCACCAAGACCGGGAACGCAACAACGAAGAGGGAGCGAATCATGCGCACTATTCTGGCCGCGCTCGCCCTGATCATGGGATGCATCGCCGTAGGCACGGCACCGGCCCAGGCCTCACCCCTGGCGGACTGCCAGGTCGCGAACGTGCGGCTCGACTTCGACAACTTCGGCTCCACGGGTGGTTTTCACGCCTACTGTCAGCAAAGCCGGTGGGTCGCCGCTACCACCGCCTTCTACGACGTCTACGGAAATCGACTCACCGGCAACGGCGGCAGCCACCGTGTCCCCGCCGACGGTCAATGGCACTGGATCCACGCCGACACCAGCTGGGGCGGCGTCTGGCAACCGGTGCACGGCGGCTGCATCTGGATCAACCTGGACAACCCCAGCGGCCCGGTGCTGTACAGCGTCTGTAAGAGCAAATAACAGCAGTGGATCCGGTTGCCGACGCTGACGGTTCAACGGGAACATCAACCCCGGACCAGCTCCGCCATGGCCCGCACTCAACCGGCAGAAGGGCACCCGTCATGCCGCACCCACCGTCGAGACGCACACTCAGACCGTTCTCACACTGGCGCCGCGGATCGACTCTGCTGATCGCCGGGCTCCTCGCGACGACCGGTGTGGTCACCGCGGCCGAGCCCGCCGCAGCCGGCACCTGCCCGGCGATCGTCTACGTCACCAGCCTTCTCGACAACACGGTGACACCTATCGACGCGCCCGGTAACACCCCGGGCAGCACCATCCCCGTCGGCCACAACCCCGCCGGGATCGCGTTCACTCCGAGCGGGACGACCGCCTATGTCACCCATCTCAGCGACGACACGGTGATCCCGATCGCTGTGGCCACCAACGCCCCCGGAACCCCGATCCCGGCGGGGAGGATGCCATTCAAGATCGCGATCACGCCGAACGGCGCGACCGCCTACGTCACCGACTACCTCGGCAGTTCGGTGACCCCGATCGACCTCGCCACCCGCACTCCCGGCACCCCCATCCGCGTCGGCGACTACCCGACCGCGATCGCGATCACTCCCAACGGCGCGACCGCCTACGTCACCCACACCAACAGCAACTCGGTCACCCCGATCGACCTCGCCACCAACACCCCTGGCACCCCGATCCCGCTCCCCGACAACCCGCGAGAGATCGCGATCACCCCCGACGGCGCGACCGCCTACGTCACCCGGCCCGGGAGCAACTCGGTGACGCCGATCGACCTGACCACCAACACCCCCGGCGCCGCCATCCCCGTCGGCACCTACCCGATGGCGGTCGCGACCACCCCCGACGGCGCAACCGCCTACGTCACCAACCGCGACGACAACACCGTCACTCCGATCACCGTGGCCACCAACACCCCGGGCACGGCCATCCCCGTCGGCCACGGCCCGATCGCGATCACGATCACCCCGGACGGCACCACCGCCTACGTCGCCAACTCCGGCGACTACACCGTGACCCCAGTCGCCGTGGCCACCAGCACCGTCGGCACCCCCATCCCCGTGGGCCGCTACCCCGTCGGGATCGCGGCCGCGCCGGCCTTGTCCTGATCTCCTCGATCCCACTCACAGCCCCAAAGCCGACGGCGCCTGCCGCGCGATCTGGCGCCCGTCGCGCCAGCTTTACCTTGCTGTGCAAGAGAATCCTGCTCGTCGAGGCAGCGGCTACGGTGCCGGGTAGGAGATCATCCGGTCGCCTGCGAATCCGGTGAATTCCACCGGTTTCCCGGCCATGTCCCATTGCAGGATGTTGTCCGTTCCCGTGCTCACCAGGAGCTCGTGGATGATCTTCGACATGGGCCCTGGGTGTTCGTGCCAGTCGTCCCTGTCGTTGTAGGCGATCCGCCAGGTGTCCGGGTCCGCCGAATCGGTGATCCACCAGAACGTGCCGCCCGCACCGTTGTTCCCCCACGGATACAGCCCACCCGGTTCGGGGAACAGCCGGTAGGACACGCGGGTGAGGTACCCGGTGTCCGGGTCCGCGAAGATCTCCAGGAGCTGCTCGTTGGTGCGTTTGACAGTCGCCAGCTCCTCGGCGCTTTGCCCTGGGTTCTCCACCTCGATGCTGCCCCGGAAGGCACCGGCCGGGAAGCGGGTCAGCAGTTCCTTGTAGTCGGCGGGCAGCGGGGTGCCCAGCTCGCGTTCGACCGCTTCCCAGTCAAGCTCCGGCCGAAAGTCCCCGTGCCGCCAGCCGACGAGGCGGGCCACCTCGTCGACGTGGGACTGTCCTTGTGCGTCTGTCATGCTTCTACTCCTGGTCACGATCAGGCGGTCCTGAACGAGTCACATCGTTCCTTGACGGCGTTACCCGAGGGCACGTCGTGAATGCTAGCGA
This sequence comes from Amycolatopsis sp. NPDC059021, assembly GCF_042739895.1. Lineage (NCBI taxonomy): Bacteria > Bacillati > Actinomycetota > Actinomycetes > Pseudonocardiales > Pseudonocardiaceae > Amycolatopsis > Amycolatopsis sp. NPDC059021. The sequence continues at coordinate 121,677 of NZ_JBHYIQ010000010.1, read as the reverse complement.
CCGCCCGCCACCATCGAGCCGCAAGTGGCGCATGGCTCGGTCCGAGCCCGGATAGGTGAATCCGCCCCTGTCGTAAACGGAATCGCGATGCTCGATCCGCCACACCCTGCCGAAGGCTCGCGCCCGGGTTCAGCGAACCGTCGTGACCGAGGCCCCTCGCCTGGCGTTGCGCCGGCTGCCGTTGATCAGGTCGTTGAAGCGGTCGACGGCCCAGATGGTGCGCAGCCCGAGCCGGCTCATCATCATCGGCCGCGGGAACTTCGGCTTCGCCGCCCACAGCGTCTGCAGGTCCTCGTGCCGCTCACCGTCGATGATCGCGTCGGCGATGAGGGTCCCTACATACGGCGCCTGCGCCAGGCCGTGGCCGTTGCAGGCGATCGAGTAGTAGATGTCGTCGCCGATCCGGCCCGCGAGGGGCAGCCAGGACGACGTGATGGCGATCCATCCGCCCCAGGCCCGCTCGATCGCGATGTCCGAAAGCGCCGGGAAACGCGTCGCGAAGGCCTCGGCCAGTTCCTCGACCAGCCCCGGGTCCGGAGCCTTCTCGGGCAGCGGATAGCTGGTTCCGCGCTCGAGGCGCCGCACGCCGAACACGATGGTGCCGCGCGGTGTGAGCCGGTAGTTCTCCATGATCGCGTGCTGGGTGACGAGCCCCATGCGGCTGGTCCACCCCAGCGCCGCGATCCGGTCGGGGTCGATCGGCTCGGTCTCCACCTCGGCGACGTAGATCGGGACCGACAGGTGCCGAGGGGTGACGTCCCATTCCCCCGCGAAGGCGTTCGTGGCCAGCACGGCCGTGTCCGCGCGGACGCGGCCGCGGGGCGTGGTGAGGACCACCCGGGCGCCGTCGTGCCGGACGTCGGTGACCTTCGTCCGCTCGAAAACGCGGGCGGACGAGCCGAGCAGGACCCGCCGCATGCCCAGGCTGAACTTGCCAGGATTCATCATCCCGCCGACCACCTCGCGCAGGCCGCCCAGGAAGCCACGCGGGATCCCGAGTTCCTCGCTCGTGCCGACCTCGACGTGGCCGCCGGCGCGGGTGACGATCTTCGCCACCCGCCGCACCCGGCCCAGCTGCCCGCGGGAGACCGCGGCGAAGGCGTTGCCGGTGGCCTCGTAGTCGCAGTCGATGTCGTGCTTGGCGATGAAGTCCTCGACGTGGTGGGCGGCGTGCTCGGCGAGCCGCATCATGCCGGGCATCTTCTTGCGCGACAACAGGTTGAGCAGCTGCAGGTCGCCGCCGGGAGCGCCGGCCAGCTGACCGGCGTTGCGCGAGCTGGAGCCGTGCCCGCAGAACTCCGCCTCCAGCAGCACCACGTCGTGGCCGCGTTCGGTCAGCCGCAGCGCGGTCGACATGCCGTTGATGCCGCCGCCGATGACGGCGACGCCGCAGGTGACGTCCTCGGCCAGCGCCTGCCGGACGTCGCCGGGTGGATCCACCCAGCCGCTGAAGGTGCTGTACTCGACGTTGTCCGTCTTCATGGGAGTTTCCTCGTTACCGTTTAGACCGATGTCGCGCTGCGCGGGCTGGACGCGGGCTCGGCGCCGGTCCGGACGTTGTGCTCGTGCAGGGCGCGGTAGCTGCGGAAGTAGACGAAGAGCTGAGTGCCCCACGTGCCGAGCGCCAGGATGTAGAACACCGTGCGGTGCTGGTCGTCCGGGAACGGGAAGAAGTCGTACATCAGCACGATCGCGGTGCCTGCCGCGGTGGCGAGGCCGGCACCGATGGCCAGGCCGGTGGCGCCGATCTTCCACAGCCGCCACGAGAAGTAGGCGAGGAACAGCGTCGTGAGGACGTTGACGACGACATAGAACGTCGCGGGGCCGACGTACAGGTGGCCGGCGCGGAACTGCTGCAGATACACCCCCGCGGCGATGGCCACGGCGAAGACCCCGATATCGGTGACCAGCGATGGCTTGTACCGGTGCGTCACCCGCATCAGGCCCATCACCAGGATGAGGGTGATGCCGATCGACCGCGAGAACGCGTCGAAGAAATACGCGACGGTGTAAAGAGGACTGCCCTCGTCTCCCCCGAGCAGCGACCAGGCCAGGAAGTTCGTGCCGGACGTGGCGACGATGATCCATTCCAGGCCGAGCAGGTAATTGGAATAGCGGCGGAGGAACTTCCAGCCGTAGAAGAAGCCGGCGAACATCATCCACAGATCGGCCAGCAGGAAGAGCAGCTCTTTCATGTCATCGAGTCCTTTCACCAGGCGGCTTGCGCCTGTGATCGCGCTCATACAGTACGACGGACTTAGTCGTTTGTTCAAGATGTTTGACTAACTTCAACCCCTGGTAACCTGGCGATGACTTAATCAAGCGTCCAACTAATCTCGCCCCAGGAGGGTTCGTGCCCCGGATCTCCGCAGCGCAGCGGCGGCAGGACTTCGTCCACGCCGCCGTCGAGGTCATCGCGACACACGGCATCGACGGCGCCACCACCCGGCGGATCGCCGAACAGGCCGGCGCGAACCTGGCGATGGTCCACTACTGCTACGACTCCAAAGAGGACCTGTTCGCCGACGTCTACGAGTTCGTGGTCGGCAAGTTCCGCGACCTCACCACGACGGTCGACCCGCAGGCCCCGCTGGAGCAGACGGCGCGCAAGATGCTGCGCGACACGATGGAGTACTACGTCGAGTCGCCCAGCTTCGCCGTCGCCGCGCTGGAGCTCATCAACTGGGCCCGGCGTCAGCACGGCAGCCGCGGGATCGCGCTGTTCGACCAGGCCCTCGAGGGCGTGCGCTCCACGCTCCGGGAAGCGGCAGGCGACCGCGACATCGACGACGCGACCACCGACGAGATCGCCTCGACGATCGCCTTCCTGGCCGATGGCTTCGCCGTCGGCTGGATCACCTATGGCGACCGCGACCTCGCGGAAAAGCAGATGAAGATCGCCGACTCCGTGCTCGAAAGCTGGCTGACGTCCCGGTTGGGCGCCACGAACCACCGCACGCCCAGGCGACGGCGGGCTGCTTCGCGTTGACGCGGCCTGCCGTCACGGGCGAAGCGCTCAGCCGGCATGCTGCTGGAGGATCCGCTTGAAGCCGCCCGCGTGCCGTGTTCGCGACAGCGCCGTCGCGAACACGACCAGTGCCGGGAAAACCAACGCGATGTAGAAGGTCGTCGTGAAGGCGTCGGCGCTGGGGATGTGCGATCCCTCGCGCAGGTAGTCCGAGGTCCTGAGGTCCACCGACGCCGGATCGACCGTGCCGGCCAGCATTCCGGCGACGTCGACCGAGTGGTAGACGAATCCCGACCCGTTCAGCACGATCGTGACGACCGCCGCCCCGACCGCGATCCCGATCGCCATCATCGTGCCCGGCATGCCCGCGGCCATCCCGGATTTCGCCCCCGGCACGACGAACTGCGGGATCGCGAACGCGGCGCTGTACCCGGCCCGGCTGCCCAGGCCGATGATCCCGGACGCGACGATGTAGTGCCACGCCTGGTCGTGGGCGAGCCCGAGGAGGAGCAGGCCGGCCCCGCACGCGACGGCGCCGCCGATCAGGATGATTTCCGGACGGCCGCGGGCGATGAGCTTCTCGGCGTACTTGCCGCTGATGAACATGGTCAGCGCGAACGGCAGCAGGATCAGGCTCGTGGTGAACGGGTCGTAGCTCAGGCCGTACTCCGCGAACGCGCGGGACCATCCGGTCCTGCCACCGTCCGCGGACAACGGCAGGCCGTTCACCGTCTGGGCGTAGTAGTTGGCCAGCACCAGGAACGCGGCGTCGATGCACCCGAAGAGCCCGGCGGAGACGCAGGCGGTGGTGACGTACGGCGTGCGCAGCACATCGATGTCGAAGACCGGCGTCTTGGCCCGTCGCTCGGCGAAGACCCATCCGACCGCGGCCAGGACACCGGCAAGCAGAATCGCGGTGGCGTTCTGGCCGATCACGCCGTCCGGCGGCGCGCTGAGCGCCAGCAGGATCAACGAAACCCAGCCGATGAGCCACAGCGTGTTGCCGACGCCGAGCCTGCCCTTGGACTGCGGTGGCGAATTCGGGACGACGACCAGCAACGCGATCGTGGTCAGCGCGAACAGCACGGCGAGCGCGAAGTAGAAGGGCGCGAGCGAAAGGGAGGGCACCGTGCCGTCCGGGTTGAGCCGGGACGGCAGCGACCAGATCCGCACGGAGACGCCCCCGCCGACCATGCCCAGCACCACGCCGCTGCCCGTGGCCATGATCAGCACCATGACCGCGGTGGAGATGCTCTTGCCGCGCAGGTAACGGCGCAGGAAGCTGAGCGGCACGAATTGCGCCGCGCTGCCGAAGCCCAGCAGCGCGGAACCGGCGACCAGCGCCGGATAGGTGTCGACGACGGCCGCCACGAGCGCGCCGCCGGCCAGGAAGCCGCCGGCGAGCAGTGCGATCGACCGGTCGCTCAGCATGTCGGTCAGCCGCGGGACGAGCACGAACCCCGCGCCGCCGCCCAAGGTCAGCGCGGCCAGGATCCAGACCGCGGCGCTCACCGAGTTGTGGGCGTAGCTCGTGGTGATGACCGGGAGCAACGGCGGCACCATGAACGACACCGCGTTGGTCACCGTGGCCAGCAGAGCGGCGACCGCGAGGAGGGCCGTCCGGCTGGTCCGCCGTGTTCCCTCGAGTGCCCGCACCTGGGCGAGCGCTACTTCGATCTGCATGGTTCTTCTCCAGGTTTCGGGGCAGGGACTCACAACGGGAGGTCGGGACTGTCGACGCCGACGACCCGGTCGCCGCAGAAGACCCGCAACGACTCGGCCGGGCCGTGGCCGCCGATACCGGCGGGGCCCCAGAAGCTCTGCGCGGAGTCGTCGCCGAGGTCGGCGATCTTCGCGCCGTTGACCCGCACCTCGCCCGCGACGATGCGGGCGCCCACCTCGATCGCGCGCTCGGTGTCGGAGCCGAAGACGTAAGCGTCCAAACCGGACGGTGCGGCGTTGGCGATCCGCACCGCCTCCTCGGCGGAGTCGACGCCGTGCAGGGAGACGAGCGGGCCGAACAGCTCCGCCGTGGCCCGGTCCGGGTCGGCGCCGACGGCGACCGTCGGGGACAGGAAGAATCCGGCGAGCTCCGGCAGCCGGGCGGGCTGCTGGATGCTCGCTCCGAGGTCGCGCAGCCCCTCGATCCGGTTCGCCAGGGTGCGGAAGTGCGGTTCGTTCGAGATCGGACCCACCTGGGAGTCCTCGTCCAGGGAGTGACCGACGGCCAGCTTGGCGATCCGCTCGGTCAGGGCGTCCAGCAAGGGGACGACCATCGGCCGGGGCGCGAGCACCTTCCCCGGTCCCTCGCACCACTGGCCGTTGAGCTTGGTCATCCCCTCCAGGATTCCGTCGGCCGTGACGTCCAGATCGGCGTCGTCGAGCACGACGACCGGGTTGTTGCCACCGAGTTCCAGTTGCAGGACCTTGAAATCCTCGGCCGCGGCGCGGGCGATGGCGCGGCCCGCGCCGGGTCCGCCGGTGAAGGAGACGATCTTGATCCGCGGGTCGGCGGTGAGCCGCGCGCCGACGTCGCCGGTGCCGTGCACGAGTTGCAGAGCACCGCGCGGCAGGCCCGCCTCGACGAAGCACTCGACGACGATCTGCGCGCTCGACGGCGCGTGCTCGGAGGGTTTCAGGATGACCGGGCAGCCCGCCGCGATCGCACTGGTCACCTTGGCGGCGGGGATGAAACTCGGCCCGTTCCAAGGCGTGAGGATCGCGGCCGGACCCCACGGCACCTTGTAGAGCCGGACGTCGCGCCCTCCAGCGGCCAAGGCCGTCACGCGCGGGATGGCCTCCAGATCGGCCGCGGCCGCACGGATCCGATACGGCAGGAACGCCGCGACCGTGCGGGTGACGCTGATCGGCGTGCCACTGGTGAGCGAGTCCGCTCGGGCGATGTCCTCGGCGCGGCTCTCCACGACCGCGGCTGCTCGCTCCAGCATCTCCGCCCGTTCGTGCCGGGAGTCCTCGTCCCACCGGCCGATGTCGTACGCCTGCTCGGCGTGCCGAAGGGCACGTTCGACGTCGTCCGGCGGGGTGGTGGCGAGCCGATGGACGGGCTCGCGCGTGTTGGGGTCGACGTTCCACGCGTCGCCGGCAGTCGCGCACTCGCTCCACTCGTCGGCGATGTAGTTCACCGGGATTCCGTTGTGCTGCATAGCGTTCGCCTCGATTCGGGGGTCGGTCAGGACTGCAGGTCGACGACGACGCGGGTGACGCCGCCGGACGTCATCGCCTCGAAGCCCTTGGTGATCTCGCCGAACGGGATGACCTGGCTGACCATCTCGTCGAGCAGCAGCCGGCCCTGCCGGTAGAGGCGGGCGAACTGCGCGATGTCCTCGCGGGCCTGGCCCGAGCCCATGTAGGAGCCGATGAGCCGCTTCTCCTGAAAGAAAAAGTCGAGCGCGGGCACGCTGATCTCGGTGCCGCCGGGCGCGATGCCGACCAGGCAGGCCGTGCCCGCAGGCCGCACGAGCGCGAGGGCGGTCGCGGCGGTGCGGGCCGAGCCCACCGCCTCGAACGCGTAGTCGACGCCGTCGCCGAGCTGGCGGTGCAACTCCGCCACAGGGTCGCCGGTGCCGCCGTTGATGACATGCGTGGCGCCGTAGCCGCGGGCGGCTTCGAGTCGCTCGTCGTCGAGGTCGATGGCGACGATCGCCGATGCACCGGCCAGCCGGGCACCCTGGATGATGGCCGAACCGACGCCGCCGCAGCCGATGACCGCGGCGGTGCTGCCCGGCCGCAGTCGCGCCCCGCGGAACACGGCGCCGACGCCGGTCACGACGCAGCACGACAGCAGGCAGCCCACGTGCAGCGGGACGTCGTCCGGCAGCTTGACGAGTGCGTTCTCCCGCATCAGGACGTGCTGGGAGAAGGCACCGATGTCGCCCAGCCGCGCGATCGGCCGTCCGTCCGCGAACTGGAACGCCGGGCGCGGGCGCTTCCGGATCTCGTCGAGCCGCAGGCACTGCGTCGACCGGCCCGCGTCGCAGTTGGCGCACAGGCCGCACGACGGGGTCAGGGCTCCGGCGACCCGGTCGCCTGGGCGCAGGCCGGTGACGGCGGAGCCGACGGTCTCCACGACTCCCGCCACCTCGTGGCCGAGCACCACCGGGACCTCGGTGGGCACCCTGCCCGTCATGTAGTGCAGATCGCTATGGCACAGGCCGACATTCGCCACCGCGACCCGCACCTCGTGCGGTTCCGGGTCGTCCACCCGGATGCCGGTCAGCTCGAGCGGCCGGTTGACTTCGGTCAGTGCTGCGGCGCGGGTTTCGATCACGCTGCCGCCTCCTTCGGGGTAGTGGGTTAGGCGCGGGCCGACCAGAAGGCCTCGACGCCCGCGCTGAGGGCGCCGCTGCGCCAGGCGGTACGGGCCGCCTCGTCTTCGCGGGCGAAGGCGGCTTCGACCTCCTCGGCCTGGGGGCGCAGGAGAGCGAGGTGAAGCGCCGTCGTGTTGCCCTCCGGGGTCCACTGGCGAACGGTGTCGATCGCGCGGTCGATCAGTGCCGCGGGGTTGACCAGCTCGTCGAGCAGGCCGATCCGCCGCGCCTCCTGGGCACCGATCCGCGGGGACGCGAGCACCAGGCGCATCGCGTGGTTGCCGATCAAGCGGTGCAGCAGCACGCTCGACGCGTTGGAGATCGTGAGTCCCCGGCCGTTCTCCGGCTGGTAGTACTCGGTCGCCGCCGTACCGATGCGCGCGTCGCAGCAGAGCGTGATCTCCGAGGCGCCGCCGACGGCAATGCCGTTGACGGCCGCGACCACCGGCACCCGCGTCGCCAGGATCGCGCGGGTGATGTCGTGGAAGCTCTCGAAGGCCTGGCGGACCTCGGCGTCGGTGGTCGGCACGTGGCGAAGGTCTTCTCCGGCGGAGAACGCGCGTCCGGAGCCGGTGAGCACGATGCCGCGTACCGTCTCGCCGGTGCCGAGTTCGCGGATCAGCTCCGCGAGCCGGATTCGAGTGTCCACAGTGAACACATTGAGCTTCTCGGGACGGTTGAAGGTCACGACGGCGACCTCGCGGACGACCTCGACGTCGAGGAACTGCTCGACAGGCATGGCTAGCTCCTTCGGGGCGCGAAGTCGTAGGTGACGCCGGGATCCTTGGCCGCGCGCTCCCGCAACGCCGGCTTGGACACGCGTTCGGACGGTGTGCGGGGGAAGCCGTCGACGAACTCGACGTACCGCGGCACCTTGAAGCGGGCGAGCTGGGCGCCCGCCTGTCCGAGGATGCGCTCGGCTGTCGTCCGGTCGGCCGCGATTCCGTTGCGCAGCTGGAGAAAGGCCTTGACCTCCTCGCCGAGCACCTCGTCGGGGACGGCGACCACCGCGGCGGCGACGACGCGGTCGTCGCGTTCCAGCGCCGCCTCGACCTCGGCGCAGGCGACGTTCTCGCCGCCCCGGCGCACCATGTCCTTGATCCGCCCGACCAGCTGGATGCCGCCGCCGGGACGGCGGACGACGAGGTCGCCGGTGTGCAACCGGCCGTCGCGCAACACCGCTTCCGTGGCGTCGGGACGATTCCAGTAGCCCGTCATCATCGGCTTTCCCGCGACGACCAGCTCGCCCGGTTCGCCGTCCGGCACCTCGGCGCCGTCCGAGGCGACGACGCGAACCCGCTTCGTGGGCACCGGACCGCCCAGGCTGCCGGAGCCCACCGCTTCGGCGTCGGCGAGCGGGCTGAACAAGTCCACACCGGACTCCGTCATCCCGTAGATCTCCCGCCACGGAGCACCCCACCGCTCCTCCAGTTTCGCGTGGAGGGCACCAGGAATCCCCGAGCAGAACACCATCCGCAGCCGGTTGTCGCGGTCCTCGGGTGCCGGCGGCTGTTTGAACAACAGCGTCGGCATCGACCCGAGGACATAGAAGAACGTGACACCGTGGCGGCGGACGTCGGCCATGAAGGTCGACGCGGAGAACCGCGGCAGGACGACCAGCGGCGCGCCGACGGTCAGGGCCAGCGCGGTATTCCACTGTGGATCCATATAGGAAAATGGTTGCGCGGTAAGGATCACGTCCTCGGTGCCGAGCCCGGTCGCGCCCGCGCAGACCCAGCCCAGCCGCAGCCAGTAGTCGTGAGTGAGCATGCAGGCCTTCGGGAAACCGGTCGTGCCCGAGGTGTATTGCAGGTTCGCCAGCGTCTCCGCTTCGGCCGGACCCGGCGGTGCCTGCGCGGGAAACGGTTCCGAGCCGTCGTCGGCCACATCGATCACGCGGACGTCCGCGAGCGCGTCGTCCGCCGCCCGCACCTCGGCCACCAGCCCGGCCCGCTCGGCGTCGGTGAAGACGATCCGGGCGCCCGAGTCGCGCAGCACGAAGGCGAGATCCGCGCGCCGGTACGAGCAGTTGACCGGGACGACGACCGCGCCCGCCTTCAGCGCGGCCAGCCACACCACCGGCCAGTGGACGACGTTCGGGAGCATGATCGCGACCCGATCCCCCGGACGGACGCCGCCGACCTCGATCAGCCGGTGCGCCAGCCGCGAGGTCCACGCGTCGATTTCGCCGAAAGTCCAGGATCCCTCGGCGAACCGCAGGAACTCCCGGTTCCCGGAGTCCTCGGCCCGTTCCGCCAGAAGCCCGGTCAGCGTCGGAACGGACGGGTCCTCCCCCATCCGCTCGGCGCCGACCGCCGCGAGGCCTTGCGTTCTGGTGCTCACAAGCAGTTCCTCTCGTGCTGCGTCTCCAGCCGGCGAGCGGCCTCGGCGACGACCCAGGCGAACGACGGGTCGCTGCCTGCCATCCACTCCGGATGCCACTGGACGCCGAGAACCGGGGAGCCCGGCAACTCCACCGCCTCGACCACCCCGTCACTCGTGCGGCCGGTCACCACCAGACCGGCACCGCAGCGGTCGACCGCCTGGTGGTGCCACGAGTTGGTGCGTGCGGACGCGCCGAACAGTCCTGCGACGATCGAGCCCGGTTCGAAGGTCACGACGTGATCGGCGGTCCCGTCGGTGGGCGCGGCCTCCGCCGACAGGTGCGCCACCGGGCCCGCGGGAAGGTCGGCGATCAGCGTGCCGCCCAGGGCGACGTTGAGGACCTGGAGGCCGCGGCACACCGCCAGCACCGGGATCCGGCGTTCGAGTGCTGCCCGGACCAGGGCGACCTCGTACTCGTCTCGCGCCGTGTCGTGGACCATCGGGTCGGTGCGCGGGTCGACGTCGCGGACGACCGAGGTGTCTCCGCCCCAGAGGGCCGGGTGGACGTCCTGCCCGCCGGTGACCACGATCGCGGACAGCCACGCGCACGCCCCCGGCACGTCGGTGTCGTAGGACAGGTGGACCGGAAGGCCGCCCGCGGCGGCGACCCGGGTCGCGAAGTCCGCCATGAAGCTGTCCGCGCACCGGTCGCCGTACCGCTCGTCGGACCCAGTGATCAGGGACAGCCGGAAACGCCGGCCCGTGATGCCGATCAACGGCGGCGGGCTCTCGTCGTGCGGCCTCACGGCAGCTCGAAGTAACGGGCCGACTCCCACTCGGAGAGTTCGGCGAACGGGTCGCCGCCCATGGTGTGGAAGGCCAGCCATTCCCACCGGCGCGACGCGACCCAGAAGTCGACGAACTCGTTCCCGAGCAGCTCGCGCAGGTTCGCGTCGGCGTCGAGCGCGGCGGCCGCTTTCGTGATGGTGTCCGGGATCCGCTCGATGCCGAGCCCCGGCGGCAGGCACCACGCCATGTCGGTGACCGGCTCCGGCGGCTCGATCTTCTGCTCGACACCCGCGATGACCCCGGCCAGTACACCGGCGAGCGCGAGGTAGAGATTCGCGTCGGCCCCGGGGAGGCGGTACTCGAGGCGGGAGTACTCCGGGTGGCCGACGACCGCGCGCACCGCGGCGGTCTTGTTGCTGATGCCCCAGCTGATCGTGACCGGTGGGCCGCTGAGGTCGACCAGCCTGCGGTAGGAGGTGATCTGCGGCAGCACGATCGAGGTGTTGCCGGCGATGGTCGCCAGCAGCCCGCCGACGGCGTGCTGCATGGTCTCCGATGGCCCGTCTTCGGCGTAGAACGCGTTGGCGCCGTCGCGCTGCAGCGAGAGGTTGATGTGGGACGCCTGGCCGTAGCCTGCGGTGGGCTTGGCCATGAAGGTGACGCTGCGGCCGAGATCGTTCGCCACCTCGCGCATCACCTGCCGGGTGCGCGCCCAGTCGTCGGCGACCTTGACCGGGTCGCCCATCGCGATGTTGAGCTCGATCTGGCCGGCGGCGTCCTCGTCGTTCCAGGCCTCCCAGACGATGCCCACCTCGTCGAGGCGCTCGGTCACCGCGTGCAGGTACTCGGACCAGTCCTGGGACTTGGCGTGGTGGTAAGCCGTGCCGGCGGTGCCGCCGAGCGGGGACAGGTCGCGGTAGCCGCGGGAGCGCGCCTCGTGAATCGACTCCTCGAAGACCGTCGCCTCGATCTCGACCGCCACGGTGGCGTAGTAGCCGTGCTGGGCGAGCCGGTCGACCATGCGGCGCACCAGGTTGCGCGGGCAGAGCGGGACCGGGCGGCCGTCCTTGAGCCAGTAGTCGCCGATCACCGCGTCCAGGCCCGGCTTCCAGCGCACCAGCGTGGACGGGTCCGGCCGCAGGTAGACGTCGTCGATATGGCCGCGCCACTCGGGGAACGCCGCCCCGAAGACCGGCAGGTTGCCCAGGTCGAGGCCGAACAGCAGGTCCGCGTGGGGGAAACCGGTGTGCTTTCCGGACTCGAACTTCCGGGGCGAGACGACCTTGCCGAGGAAACACCCCTCGTGGTTCGTCGCTTCGAGGCGCACGGCCCGCGGCGGAGTTTCAGACATCGTAACGAACCTTCCAGGAGGCGCCGGCCATGACCGACAGCTGCGACATGGTTCCCTGCAGGCCCAGGGCACCGGCATTGAGAACGGCGAAAAGGTCGTCGGCACCGGAGAAGATGCCCGCGAGCGACTCGGGATCCGAGGCGATGAGGTAGCGCGAGGAGCCCTCGCCGAGCACGAGCTGCTCCAGCCCGCCCTCGCCCTCAGTGACCACCACCAGCGTCTCGGGCATTCCCGGGAGCGTCCGGGTGCGTTCCCAGAACCGCTTCGCTCCTTCGCGCCACGGGGGAATCGGCGGTGTGAGCGCGTGCAGCACCCCGGCGGCGAGGTCGGTGTCGCCGACGGCCTCGGCGGCCGGCGCGAACCGCCCGTTCAAGTCGACGGTCACCACCGCGTCAGGCTCGACGAGCACTCCGGTGGAAACGTCGATTCCGCCTGCGCCGAAGGCAATCGTGGCCGACTGGGGCGTGTCGTGCGACTTCACCGCGACGACCCCGCTGGTCCGGGCGAGGTCCTGCAGGGCGTAACCGGCGCGATGCGCGTCGCGGAGCGTGCGGCCGATCAGCCGGACGATCGGACTGGCGTCGTCCTCGATCCTGATCTCGACGCGCGCGGCGTCCCGCTTCCCTCTGGTCATCCTTCGGTCCTTTCGAGCCCCGCCGACGCGGAACTTAGTCATTTGACTGAGGCAGTTGACCAGTGATAGTGAGTCACGGGTCACACGGTGTCAACACCCTTCGCCGAATTCGCCAGAAAGGTCTTCGATGACCGAACCCTCTTGCTGGGCCCGACTCGACCGCACCGCTTTCCTTGTCGCGCAAGCGATCGCGGCCGCCATGCCCGCTCCCGTCCGCGAACTCGGCGCCGAAACCGCGCGTGCGATGCTCGCGAGCACGCCGTCCGAAGTCCCGCTCACGCCGCTCGACCGAGTCGAGGACCTGGCGGTGCCGACGCGTGCCGGGCAGCTCCGCGCACGCCGCTACCACGCACCGGCGGCACCGGACGGCGTGCTGCTCTACCTCCACGGCGGCGGATTCGTCCTCGGCACGCTCGACGGCGCGGACGAGGCGTGCCGCGCCATCGCGGCCAGGTCGGGCTGGGACGTGGTGTCCCTGGAGTACCGGCTCGCGCCCGAAGACCCGTTTCCGGCAGCACTCGAGGACGCCATCGACACGATCGCCTGGCTCCGGAAAAACGGCAGCGACCGGATCGCCGTCGGCGGCGACTCCGCGGGTGGCAACCTCGCCGCCGCGCTCTGCCTGTACCTGCGCGAGCACGGTTTGCCCTTGCCGGACACCCAGATCCTGGTCTACCCGGCGGTCGACGACCGCTTCTCGACACCGTCCTGGACCGAGTTCGCGGACGCTCCCCTGCTGACCACCGCCGACGCGCGCTGGCTCTGGGAGCAGTATGTCGGAGGCAGCTCCGCCGCCATCGACCAGTACGCGGCACCAATGAAGGCGGCTTCCCTGCGCGACCTGCCCCCGGCACTCGTGCTCACCGCCGAGATCGATCCGCTGCGCGACGACGCGGAGGCCTACGCCGGGCGACTGCGAACCGACGGCGTGCCGACCACGCTGATCCGCCACAACGGCGTCTTCCACGGGTTCTTCACGGAAGTCGGCACCTTCCCCCAGACCGGCGCCGCCCTCGACGACGTGGCCCGCCATCTCCGGGCCATTGACTCAGGTCACTCCGGGCCGTAACTTCTTGGTCATTCGACTCAGACCTTTGACCATGTCTCGTGGCACACCCGGCAACTCTCGAGGAGCGGAGACCATGACCGACAGCACGACGCCACCCGCCGCCGTCGTCGACGTCCTGTGCGTCGGCGCGGGGTTTTCCGGCCTATACGCCGCCTACCAGGCACGCGAGCACGGCTGGACGTTCGCCGGATTCGAGGCCGCGCCCGAGGTCGGCGGCACGTGGTTCTTGAACACCTATCCGGGCGCGCGATGCGACGTCGAGAGCATCTACTACTCCTATTCCTTCAGCGAGGAACTGCAGAAGGAATGGACCTGGAGCGAGCGCTTCGCGCCGCAGGCGGAAATCCTGCGCTATATCAACCATGTTGCCGATCGCTTCGACCTGCGCCGGTGTTTTCAGTTCAACACCAAGGTGGTGGCGGCGAACTGGCTGCCGGAGGAAAAGCTCTGGGAGGTGACGCTCGATTCCGGCGTCACCCGGCGGGGCCACTATCTGCTGGCCGCCTCGGGCGGGCTGTCCACGCCGAAGGACGTCGACGTCCCCGGCCTGGAGAACTTCGCCGGCCGCACCGTGTCGACGAGCCGCTGGAACGTCTCGCTCGACGACCTCGCGGGCAAGCGGGTCGCGGTGATCGGCACGGGATCGTCCGGCGTGCAATGCATTCCGCTCATCGCCGAAGTGGCCGAGCAGCTGACCGTCTTCCAGCGCACCGCCAACTACGTCTTCCCCGCCCGCAACCGCGCGCTGCCGCCCGAGACGGTCGACGAGATCAAGAGCCGGTATCCGGAGATCCGGCGGGAATGCCGTTATTCGCCCGGCGGCATCCCGGACCGCCCGGTGACCGACCGCGCCTTCGACGTTTCCGACGAGGAGCGCCGGCGCCGCTACGAAGCGGCGTACGAGCGTAGTGGTTTTTTGGGTGTGGGCGCGGAATTCGCCGATCTGCTCTTCGATCTCGACGCCAACAAGACCGCGGCCGACTTCTTCCGCGGCAAAATCCACGAGATAGTCCACGACCAGCGCACGGCGACTCTGCTGGAGCCGCACTTCCCGCTCGGAGCCAAGCGAAGCTGTTTCGGCACCGGCTACTACGAAACGTTCAACCGTCCCAACGTTTCCCTGGTCTCGCTCCGCGAGGAACCCATCACCACGATGACCGCGGACAGCATCGTCACCGAGGCGGGCTCCTACGAGGTCGACGTCATCGTCCTGGCGATCGGGTTCGACGCCTTCACCGGACCGCTCTTCGGGCTCAACGTCACCGCTCCCGGCCACGGCAAGCTGCAGGACGCCTGGCGCGACGGCGTACGCACCTACCTCGGGCTGCTGACCGCGGGATTCCCCAACTTCTTCATGGTCGCGGGCCCGCAGAGCCCGGCGCTCGCCAGCAACGTCGTGATGACCATCGAGCAGGCGGTCGACTGGATCACCGACCTGATCGCCCACGCGCGCGCCGAGGGCCGCGAGGTCATCGAGGCCACCCCCGAAGGCCAGGACGACTGGGTGGGCATCACCGAGTGGACGGTGAACCAGACGCTCTACGCGAGCACCGACTCGTGGTATCGCGGCTCCAATGTCGCGGGCAAGCCGTCGACGTTCATGGGCTACGTCGGCGGTGTCGGCCGTTATCGCCGGATCTGCGAGGAGATCTCCCGGCGCGGCTACCCCGGCGTCGCCCTCGACGGCGACGCCGTCGCCAAGGGCATCGGCCGGATCGACACCGAGGTCGAGGTCCCGGCCCCGACGACGGCGCAGGAAGAGGTGCACGCGGACGCCGCCACCGCCGTCGGCGGATGAAGGTCGTCCACCAGCGCTACGTCGCCTACTCCGACGCCCACTACGCCGGAAATCTCGTCGACGGCGCGTACAGCCTGAAGCTGTTCGGAGACGCCGGAACCCACCTCGCGATCCTCGGCGACGGCCACGAAAGCCTTTTCGCGGGCTACTCCTCCGTCGAGTTCCTCGCGCCGGTCCGCGGCGGCGACGTGATCGAGATCGAGGCGCGCCTGGCGGCCAAGGGCACCCGCAGCCGGACGGTCGATTTCGAGCTGCGCGTCATCTGCCGCTCCGTCGACGAATCCGGCCGGGCCGAGGTCCTCGCCGAGCCCATCGTCGCGACCCGCGCCCGCGGAACGGGCGTCATCCCCGCGGATTTCGTGAAGGAGAACCGATGAACACCGTGCGAGAAGAGACCTGTGAGGTCGTGGTGGTCGGTGCTGGCATGGCCGGCCTGATGGCGGCGACCACCCTGGCCGACCGGGACGTCGTCGTCCTCGAAGCCACGGATCGGGCCGGCGGGCGCGTGGACTCGGTGCGCCAGGGCGGCTACTGGATCAACCTCGGCACCCAGTTCACCGAGGGCACCGGTCCCCTGATCGACGCCCTGCATCGCCATCAGGTCCCGATGGGCACGCTCGAAGGAAAGTCGGTGGCGCTGGCGCTCGGCGGGAAGCAGGTCGACACGTCCAACCCGTTCGCCCTGATGTTCCGGTCGCGGATGAGCTTCCTGGACCGGCTCGGACTGGCGGCGGTGGGCACCCGGATCATCGCGAACGTCCCGTTCCTGGAAATGGAGAACCGCTGGGCGAAGCGGGTCCGGGCGAAGCTCGACGCCCGGCGAGCCGACTTCGTGCTACGCGGGGTCACGTCGGACCTCGCCCGGACCATGGTCCGCTCGTGGTCCGGGCAGTGGATGGGCTGCGAGCCGGAGGAAACCGCCGCCACGCAGTTCGTCTACTCGATGGGCATCCTGCTGACCGACCCCGAAAAGGTCCCGAACCTTTCGCTGCCCGAAGGCGGAAATCAGACGCTGACCGACATCCTGAGCGAGGACCTCGGCGACCGGATCAGGCTGAACTCGCCGGTGACGTCGGTGAAGCGGACCGCCGGCGGCGTGGTCGTGGAGTACGACGGCGTGGACGGGCCGGTGCGCCTGAACGCCCAGCGCGCCGTTGTCGCGGTGCCCGCCGACATCGCGGTGCGGATCATCCGCGATCTGCCCCAGGAGTACCGCAAAGCGTTCGCCGACATCCGCTACGGCCGGTACGTCGTGGTGGGCTTCTTCACCGACGAGGAGGGGCCGCAGCGCTGGGACGACTACCTGGCCGTGTCGACGCCGGAGTTATCGTTCCAGGCGGTGTTCAACCACGCTGCCGCCCTGCGTCGCGGAGACACGCGCAAGCCCGGCGGCGCCCTGGCCTGCTTCGCCGGCGGGGCCGAGGCCGACAAGCTGTTCGAGCTCGGCGACGAGGAGATCGTTGCCCGCTTCACCGCGGACCTCCTGAAGCTCTACCCCGAGCTGGAGGGGAAGGTCGGCGAAGGCATCCTGCGCCGGCACCCGCGGGTCGTGCCGTTCTGGGCACCCGGCGGAAGAACCTCGCTCGCGACGCTGCGCGAGAACCTCGGCCCCGTCTACCTGGCCGGCGACTACCAGCTCGACGTGCCGTCGCTGGCCGACGCGGCCAACTCGGGCCAGCAGGCCGCGGAAAAGGTGCTGGCGAGCCTGCCCCCGCGCGACTGACCGCCGCTTTCGAACCGATCACCACGACGAAAGGTCACGATGGCTGCCACCCGGACCCCCGCCCGTCAGGCGGATCGGCTAGTCCGGGGAACGCACCGTGATGCCGTTGCGCAGCAACAGGGCGGCGGTCACGCCGTTCCCGGCCCGGCGCACACCGCCGAAGCTGCCGTCGTAGATTTCGCCGCAGCCGCAGGAAGGACTCCTCGGGGTGAGAACGGCTTCCTCGACGCCATGTTCTCGCGCGGCGACGAAGGCCAGTTCGGCGCCCGCGATGAACTGCGCGGTCACGTCGGATCCTCGGTCATCCACCACTCGGGCCCGGCCGTCGAGCACGGCTTCACCATCGCCGTCCACGATCTCCGCGGGCCGCCGTGGCGTGCTCAGGCCGGAGGCCACCTCCGCGCAGAACGGCACCGCCCGCCCGGATTCCACCAGCGCGACGATCTCCGGCGAAGTCTTCGCCGCGCCGTCGTACCGGCAGGGAACGCCCGCCAGACACGCGCTCACCAGGAATTTCACCATACCCACCAGGATAAGGATCCGGCCGGGCCACGCCCGAAGCGGCAGCAAAGAGCGCATTCCGATCTCAGACTCCGGATTCGGTCAGCCGGCGGGCTGGTCGTGGGTCGCGCAGTGGATGCCGCCGCCACCGGAGGCGATCGTGTCGATTTTCACGGGGACGATTTCCCGGGCGGGGAAATGCTCGCGCAGGATCTGCCGGGCACGGTCGTCGGCCGCGGAGTCGCCGAACTTCGGGACGAACACGGCCTTGTCACCGACGTAGAAGTTGACGTAGGAGATGACGCTCTTGCTGCCGCGGACGGTGACCCGGTCCGGGTCCGGCTGGGGCAGATCGATGACCTGGAAGGCCTTACCGCTCGCATCCGTGGCGCCTGCCAGCACCGTCCTGGCCTGGTCCGCGGCCCGTGACCAGATGTCGGCCGGGCTGCCGGGCGCCGCCTTGTCCACCAGCACGATCCCCGGGGCGGCGAAGCGCACCAGGCAGTCGACGTGGGCATCGGTGATGTCCTTGCCGCGCACCCCGGCAAACCAGATCACCTGGGTGACACCGAGGGTCAGCTTGAGTTCGTCCTCGATCTGCTGACGCGTCTTGCCGCGGTTGCGATTGTCGTTGACCAGCGAGCTCTCGGTAACCAGCAGCGTGCCCTTGCCGTCGGTTTCGAACGAGCCGCCCTCAGCGGTTATCGACGTCTGCACCCGCGGGATCCCGTACTTGGCCAGCACCGCGCGGGCGACACCGGAATCGTTGTCGTGCGACTGTTTCCCGCCCCAGCCGTTGAAATTGAAGTCGACGCCCATGACCTTTCCGGCCTCCTCGACGAACACCGGCACGGTGTCGCGGGCCCACAGGTCGTCCACCGGGACCGGCAGCACCTCGACACCGGCGCCGCATGCCTGTTTCGCACCGTCGGCGTCCTCGGGGCGGGCCAGCAGCACCACGGACTCGTGATCGGCGATCGCCCGCGCCAGACCGGCGATGTCCCCTCGCACGGCGGGAAGCTCGTCGTCCCAGATCGTCGCCGTCGGCCAGGACATGAACGTCCGTGCGTGGTTCTCCCATTCGGCGCCGAGCCTGCGCGTCCC
Source organism: Amycolatopsis sp. NPDC059021 (assembly GCF_042739895.1). Taxonomy (NCBI): domain Bacteria; kingdom Bacillati; phylum Actinomycetota; class Actinomycetes; order Pseudonocardiales; family Pseudonocardiaceae; genus Amycolatopsis; species Amycolatopsis sp. NPDC059021. The sequence continues at coordinate 103,087 of NZ_JBHYIQ010000010.1, read as the reverse complement.
GGCCGAGGCACTCAGGGCTGTCGCGGGCGACGGCGCGGCAGCCGGGGCAGGCGGCGCGTCCGGCCGGGAGCACGCCGCGGCCCCGACGGCGGTCATGCCGATTCCCGCCACTGTCCGCAGCGCGGTCCGGCGGGACAGCGGGGAATCGAACACGACACACACTCCAGGGTCGAGCAGACGAGCCAACGTCGAGGCGGGATCGCCTCACAGGGATCATCATGGGCCTGACTGAAAATTTAGTCAAACCGAGTGACGCCCTGCCCCAGGACGGCCAGGCGCGGTCCGGCACAGCTCGCCGCTATCCTCGAAGGCTGACTGAAACCTCAGTCAGCGGGAGGTGTCGTGTCGGAGCGCCAGAAGGCGATACTGGACGCCGCTGTCCGGGTGATCGCTCACACCGGCGTGCGGGGATTACGCGTCGAGAAACTCGCCGCCGAGGCGGACATCTCCACCGCGCTGATCTACTACCACTTCGGGAACCGCGCCGGGTTGCTGCGGCGGGCGCTGGAGCACATCAACGACCGCGCGGCGGCCTACACCCAGCACCCGGCGACCGAGGCCACCGATCCACGCGACGAACTCGAGCAACTGTTGCTGCTGGAGATCCAGGACACCGAGGCGGTGCGCACCAACAGCACCGCGTGGGGCGAACTCCGCGCCAGCGCGGTGTTCACCGACGATCTGCGGGAACCACTGGCCGAGGGGGGGCCCGTGGGGGGGGGGGGTGGTGGGGGGGCGCGCGCGGCGGGGGGCACGGGGCCGGGGGGGACCCGCGCCCCCCCCACCCCCGAGAGCGGCACCCACCACACACGCCGCGAAACGG